>CABUVH010000093.1 GCA_902494935.1 uncultured Collinsella sp. | reverse complement strand
GCTCGCCCGTATCGGGCTGGGAAATGAGCACCTCGTCGATATCCACGCCGATGCGCGCGGCATACGTGGGATCAAGCGCGTGCTCGGCATCGATAAATGCCACAACGCCACCCATTGCCTGGGCCTCGGCCAGGATCTCGAGCGAAAGCGTCGTCTTACCGGAGGACTCAGGACCGTAAATCTCGACGATACGGCCGCGCGGCACGCCGCCGATACCCAGCGCGGCATCGAGGGCCAGGGCGCCCGTGGGAATGGCCTCGACCTCGAGCTCGGGACCACCGTCGCCGTACCTCATGATGGAACCCTGGCCGAATTTCTTCTCGATCTCGGCCTTGGTGGTGGCGATCATCTCATCGCGCTCTTTACCCGTCGTGCGAGCATGAACGGTACGTACGGGACCTGAATTCTTGGCCATGAATAGCCCTCCTCTTAACAACCTGCATCGATAATAAACGAACGGCTGTTCGTGGTCAACCGTTCAGGCCAATCATATGCAGGCGGTCTTTCCAAAACCCAACCAAACGCCGACCAAACACTGACCAAATGCTTGACCACAAAGGACCAAATATGAACAAGGCAGGCAAAAAAACATCTACAACCAGCACAAACGCCAAATGAGCCTAAGGTCCCTATCTCCACAATTAAGGGGCTCGGAGGCCCCTTAAAACACGTCTATTCCATAGAGTTGAGCACAAGGGCAATGCGACCCAATGCCTCCGTGACCGCATGGGCACGAACACACGAACGGTCGCCCTCATAGTGGCAGCGCACAGAGTCCACGACCGGCACGCCCCCATCGGCGGAACGATGCGCCCAGCCAATATAGAAAGTGCCCGCCGGATCGTCCTCAGTGCCACCGCCGGGGCCGGCATAACCCGTTGCGCTCACTGCAATATCGCTCTGGTACAGCTCCAGCGAACCCACCGCCATCTCGCGCGCGGTCTGATGCGACACCGCGGTATAGCGGTCGAGCGTCTCCTGCTCAACACCAAGAACACGATGCTTAATCTCATCGCAATAGGTCACCGCACCGCCACGCAGCACCGCCGAGGCGCCCGGGATATCGGCAATCGTCGAGGCGATCATACCCGCCGTCAGCGACTCAGCCGTCGAAACCGTCACGCCCCGAGCGCTCGCGCGCTCGACAATATCACGCGCCAGCTCCTCGTTATGTGCGGAAATCTGCTCAAAAGAGTCCGTCATACCCACTAGGACCTAGACCGAAAAGACGATCTTGCGGCAGTTCCAGAAGTACTGGGCGCCCGAGATAACGGTCAGGACAACGGCAACGGCGTACAGGAAGCGCGACACCGAGTAGATGCCGAGCGTCAGCGCCACCGGGCCAAGGTGCAAGCCGGCCATAGCAAAAACGCACAGGTAACCGCAAATGGAGACCATCGTGGTTGCCGTCTTGTACTTGCCGAGCTTATCGGCCGCAACGACCACACCGGCCGCACTCGCGACCATGCGAAGGGCGCTCACCAGCAGCTCGCGGAACAGGATAATGAACACGGACCACACGGTCACCGCACCAAAATCCAAGAACAGCAGCAGGGCCGAGAACACGAGCAGCTTATCGGCGATGGGGTCCAAGAATTTACCGAAGTCGGTGATCTCGTTGCGCGAACGCGCCAGATAACCGTCGACCTTATCGGTGCACGACAGGATCACATACAGAATGAAGGCAGCGGCGGCGAGCGGGCCGTCGAAGGTGCTCCAATCCGTACCGGCAACACTCGTGTGAGAAAGCGCCGACACGATCATGAACACCGGGATAAAGACGATGCGAACGCACGTCACGATGTTGGCGGGCGTCCAGACACTCGTCAGTTCCTTATTGCTCTCGTTAGCCACGACGCTCTCCTACTCCACAACATGACCGATAAGCTCATAGCAGAAGCTATCGGTAAACTCGACGGTCAGAATATCGCCCACGGACGCCTCGCTGGCGTCCAGATGCACCGCGCCATCGGAATCGGGCGCCTGGAACCAGGCATGGCCGATCAGCTCGGCGCCATCCTCGGTCTCTTCGATACCGTCGACGATCACCTGGGCGCGCTCGCCCACATGTGCGGCGGTGGCGGCAAAACCGAGCGACTCGGCCAGGTCCATGGCCTCCTGGGCGCGCTCGAGCTTGACCTCTTCGTCGACCTGGCCCTCCATCTTAGCGGCCAGGCTGCCCTCCTCCTGCGAGTAGGCAAAGACGCTCGTGTAGTCAAAGCCGACGGTGTCCATAAAGTCGATAAGGTCGCGGAACTCGTCGTCGGTCTCGGTCGGGAAGCCGACCATGGCCGTGGAACGGATCACGATGCCGGGGATACGCTCACGCAGATCGCGGAACAGGTCCTCGAGCTCCTGGCGCGAACCAGAACGGCGCATAGCCTTGAGGATGCGCGCGTCGCAGTGCTGCACGGGGATATCGATATAGGGCAGCACCTCGGGCGTATCGCGAATCGTCTCGATGAGTTCGTCAGTCATGCCCTCGGGCTGCAGATAGAGCACGCGGACCCAGACGTTGTGCGGGCGCACGGCCTCGGCGACGGCACGCAGCAGCTGCGCCAGATTGCGCGGCGAGCCATCGGCGACGTCCTCGTCGGCAAAGTCGGTACCCCAGATGCCCGTGTCCTGGCCGATCAGCACGATCTCGCGCACACCGCCGGAAACCAGGTCGCGCACCTCGGAGATGATGCTCTCGGCATTGCGCGAATGATAGCGGCCGCGGATGTAGGGAATCATGCAGAAGCTGCAGAAGCGGTTGCAGCCATCGGAAATCTTGACGTAAGCAACGGCGCCCTCGACGGTACGCTTGACCTGCGGGATATAGGCTGCGATCTCACGCTCGACACCCAGCGCGCCATCGATGACCGCCACGATGCCGTCCTCCTCGTCGGCCTTCACAAAGGCAGCGACCTCGGGCAGCTCGTCAGGCAGGTCATCGCCATAGCGCGACGGCACGCAGCCGCACATGACGATGGGACAAGAACGAACGCCGTCCTGAACCTCGTTGGCGAGCTCGAGCGTGGTCTCGATGCTCTCGGACGTTGCGGAGGCGAGGAACGAGCAAGTATTGACGATGGCGATATCGGCATCCTGCGGGTCGAATGCCTCCTCGTAGCCCGCGGCGGTCAAAAGAGAACGCATGCGGTCGGTGTCAACCTCGTTCTTAGCGCACCCGAGGGTGATGTAGAGCACGGAGCCCAACGGTGTATCCATGTTGGAGAGCGGTCCTTTCGATTGATATTAGCGGTAGTTGGTGAACTGCAGCGGCTGGCCGTAGTCCTGGTCGCGCAGGAACTGAATCACGGTCTGCAACGCGTCCTTCGAAGCAGAGGAAACACGCAGTTTGTCGGCCTCGATGGTCACCTTGACCTTGAGCTTTTGATCCTTAATGTCCTTGTTGATCTTCTTGGCGGTCGCCTGGTCGATACCCTCGACGATATGGCCGAGCACGCGCACGGTGCCACCCGATGCCGCCTGCGGAGCATCCCACGAGACAGCCTTGAGGTCGATGCCGCGCTTGATGAGCTTGGAGCTCAGCACGTCAACAATCTGTTTGGAGACAAAGTCGGCCGGGGCGTTGATCGTAAAGAGCTTGTCGCCCTTCGAAAGCTCGATCGTGGCGCCGGAATCCTTAAGGTCATAGCGCTGGGAAATCTCGCGCGTGGTCTGCTGGAAGGCGTTGTCGGCCTCTTGCATGTTGACCTCGGACACGACGTCGAAGCTGGAATCTTTAGCCATGATGTTTCCTTTCGCGTACGAGCGGCCTAGTAGCTATCGTACGAATTGTCGGTAGAATCGGTGGGTGTCTGACCGTCAGTTGCGGTATCGGCGCCATCCGTGGACTGGGCATCGGTACCGTCGGTGGCATCGGTACCATCGGTGGTGTCGGTACCATCAGAACTTTCACCATTCTCGGAATCAGACGTCTCCTTCTTGGGAACGGTGATCGTCACACGCGCCACGCCCGAGGTCTTGGTATCGTAACGAACCTTTTCACCGTTCTTGGTAACGGTGACATCGGAAGGCTTGGACGTGGTGATCTCGATCGAAGACTCGGGCGTGTACTCCTGCTCAAAGGGGCCAGTCGCCTGGGCGCCATAGACCGACTTGCCGTCAACCTTGACCTCAATCCACGCGGTCTTTCCCTTGGCAACGGAGACTTTGACCTTCGTGACCTCGTTCTCTTCCTTCTTGGCCGTCGTCTTGGTAGCGTCCGAATCAGTCGACTCATCCGTCGCCTCATCGGTGTCATCGTCCTCGTCGACCGTTTCGGTCTTCTTAGAAGACTTCTTGGTCGTCATCTTGGTAGCAGTGGGCGTCTCGGGCGTGTTCTCGGGCGCCGAAGATGCGCAGCCACGTAGAAGCACCACGATGAGCACAATCAACAGCAGCACAACGGCACCGATGCCGGCGTAGACGATACGCGGATCGAGCCCGTTGTTTTGAGGAGTACGTGATCCGCCGCGTCCACGACCGGAACTGCTGCGGCCGCTTCCCTGAGGCATACGACCGCGATTGCTATCGGAACGGCCGCGATAGCCGCCCTGGCCCTGAAGGCTGCGCTGACCCGAGCGGGGCGCAAGTTCACCGCGGCCTTGATAGCCACGCTGGCCCGAACGCGGAGCCGAAGAGCGCTGGCCATACGGCTGTGATTGAGAGCGAAGACGCGGCGTCACCTGCGTGGTATCGGCATCCGAATAGCCACCGCGAGAGCGTCCCATAGAGGCACCACGGTAACCGCGATCGGAATAGCCGCCGTCGCCGTAGCCGGCACGAGGGTCACGCGCCACGCCGCGGGCAGCGGGAAGTGCACGGTCCTCGGGCATCGGCGTACTGCGGAACCGGTCACGCTGTGAGCGAATCTCCTCGCCCGAACCCGTCTCGGTAATATAACCGGCCTGCTGAGGACGCTGTCCATAACGCGTCGAACGACCGCCCTGAACCATCAGGAAGCGCCCGTTATCGACCGAGGAACGCGAATTGACGTAGCCGGCGGCGTCCTGAAAACGACCGCCCTGCTGCGACGTCTCGCGTTCGTATGCCATCAGGTCGTCAAAGTAGGCATTGACGACCTCGCGCGGATTGAGGCCCAAAAAGCGAGCATAGCTCGAAATCATGCCCTGCGCATAGCCGCGCGGCGGCATCGAAGCAAAGTTACCGGTCTCGAAAAACTCGATGATCTGCGGCCTGATTTTGATGGTGTTGGCGACCTGCTGAATGGAAAGGCCCATCCGGCGACGCTGCTCGAGCAGCATGTCACCAAAGCGTGCAGCCATCAGAATCCTCCAAACTCACGATCTTCACGTGCCATCTCGGCGTCGACAGATTCCAGCGCGGCAAGCCCCTCCTCGTCCAACAGGACCTCACGCGGCTTGGAACCGTCGGGCGGGCCGACGACACCCTTTTCTTCCAGCATGTCCATAATACGCCCGGCACGCGCATAGCCAACCTTCAGACGACGTTGCAGGCCAGATGTGGAGCCAAGCTGCGATTCCACCACAATATGGGCGGCTTCCCAAATGAGCGGATCATCGTCTTGCGGCTCGGCTACTCCGGTGCGGACAATACCGCCGCCACCCGCCATGGACATGGAAGCGGGCGCCACGGCAGACAGAATCTCCTCGTGGTAGTCGGGCTCGCTCTGCGACTTGACGAACTCGACAATCTCGTTGATTTCGTCATCCGAGACAAAGCAGCCCTGGATACGGCGAGGCTTGCCCCAGTCGACCTTGGAGAACAGCATGTCGCCCAAACCGGTGAGCTTTTCGGCACCCATCTGGTCAATAATGACGCGCGAGTCGATGCCCGTGGCGACGTTAAAGGCGATGCGGTTGGTGATGTTGGCCTTGATGAGGCCCGTCACCACGTTGGAGCTGGGGCGCTGCGTAGCCACGATAAGGTGTATACCGGCGGCACGGCCCAGCTGGGCGATACGAACGATCGAGGCCTCGACATCCTTGCCGGCGACCATCATCAGGTCCGAAAGCTCGTCGATGATAATGACCAGATAGGGCATCTTTTGGGGCGGGTTGTCGTAATGCTCAAACTCGCCGGCGGCCTGCTTTTCGTTGTAGGTCGAGATCTTACGCACGTTGAGACGCTCGAAGACCTTCAGGCGACGCTCCATCTCGGACACGGCCCATTGCAGAGCGCTCGCGGCCTGCTTGGGCTCGGTCACCACGGGCACATAGAGATGCGGCAAACCGTTATAGCCCGCAAGCTCGACGCGCTTGGGGTCGACCATGATCAGGCGAACGTCCTCGGGAAGGGCGCGCATGAGCAGGGTCGTGATGATGGAATTGATCATCACCGACTTACCAGAACCGGTCGTGCCGGCGATCAGCAGGTGGGGCATCTTGGCGAGGTCAGCGACGACCGGCGTGCCCTCGGCATCTCGACCGATGGCCAGCTCGAGCGGACCGCCCTTCACATAGGGAAGCACGTCGCCCAGGTTGACGTTCTGGCGCTTGCGATTGGGAATCTCGATACCCACAAGCGAGGTACCGGGGATCGGGGCAAAGATGCGCACCGACTGAGCAGCGAGCGAAAGCGCGATATCGTCCTCGAGGCTCGAAATCTTGCTCACGCGCTCGCCCTCGCCAGGTTGCAGCTTAAAGGTCGTCACCGTGGGGCCGGCGATCCAGCCGACCACGCGGGCACTACGACCAAACTCCAGCAAGGTGGACTGAAGCGACTCGGCAGTCTGTTCCAGCTCCTTGTCAGAAGACGCGGAGGACGCCGACTGCGGGTTGGCGTGCAGGATCTCGAGCGGCGGAAGCTTGAGGCCGTCCTCTTCTTCGCCCTCGTTATCCGCGGGGGCATTGACCGCTCCCCCATCGCTAGGAGTAGGCGCCTCGGCAGCGCCCGCGACAGCCGTATCGGCAACCTTGGGATGCTTCAAGAAGTCGGGAATCTGAGGTGTTGCCGAGACAGGACTCACGGCAAACGGCGGCTCGGACTCGTCGATCTTATCGGGGTCGTCTTCCATCGAAAGCTGGCCGGTTACCTGTTCGCGCTTAGCATGGCGACGCGGCAGCAAAGTTGTCTTTGCGGTCTCAATCGGAGCCTCGTCGTCCTCGTCATCGCCCTCGGTAAGCTCAATCTCGCTATCGGACCAAGACGGGTCGGGCTCGCTTGTATTCAACTTGGGCGTGGCCTTGCCCTTCTTGACATGACGGCGCGGCAGCAGCGTCGTCTTAGCGCGCTCGGCCTCCACGGCATCGGATACGTCGACAAACGGATCCTCGTCCTCGTCGTCATCGTCCAAAACCGGGTCCACATCGTTGCCCATGACCGTGGTCACGGCAGCATCGGAGCCCTTTTGACGAAGAATGCTCAGGTGCGGACGGGCAACGCCGGGCACCGACAGGGCTTCGTCGTCACCCCACGGGCTCGCGTTAACATCGGCACGACGGCGCTCGGCAAAATCGGCCGCGCGGTCGCGAGCAGAGCGCAGCACGCCACCCACCGAAAAGCCGATGATGACAAAACCAACGACGGCCAGACCCAACAGGACCACCATCGCGATAGGCTTACCCAGGGCATTCTGCAGCGCACTCGCAATAAACGCACCGATGTAGCCACCCGAGGCGGACAGATTTTGCGGCGTGAACATAAGGTCACACGAGTCGCTCGTACCCGGCACCATCAGCGAAAGAATGGAGACAACGGTGATAAAGACCACGGCTCCGCCCGCGACCGAGCGCACGTTGAGCGG
>CABUVH010000092.1 GCA_902494935.1 uncultured Collinsella sp. | reverse complement strand
TCGGCGGCCGCACGCCGGCCGAGTTCCGCGCCGCGCTGGGAAGGGCCGCGTAACGGTCCAAGAAATCGTCCGCAGTCCCATAGTACAGAATAGGACGCACAAAAAAGCCAATCACGCTCGCGCCGATAACAAGGCTCTCATAAATAACGACCTCGTCCGGAGACACGAACTCGGCCATGCGCGCATCAAAAAGATACTCGCACGCCAAAAACGTGAAAAAGAACAGCGCCAGGCATATAATCTCCCGAATGCCCCGACGCAGATATGCGGTTGTGTCTCCCATGTCCCTCAGGGTTAACCCCCAGCTGCTCAATTGTCTGGAAAACTATTTTAACAAAGAACCAGTCTCAATATCGAAGCCGAGCTCGAAATGCTGCAAATTTGACCCCAGCCGTTCACGTCACACCGCGGTTTTGAGCCTCATGGACCAGAAGGGACACGCGCAACGCCACTTCCTTGATGGGCATCCCGATGCGAACGCGCCCGGCAAGCATTAACTGCTCGCCGGGCGCCTTGGTTAGGAGACCCTGAAGTTGAGTGTCTCAACTTCCTTAGGACAGGTCCTCACCATTAGAAGCAATAACCTTCTTGTACCAGTCGAAGCTCTTCTTCTTGGAACGCTTGAGGGTGCCGTTGCCCGCATCGTCGCGATCCACATAGATAAAGCCATAGCGCTTGGACATCTCGCCCGTGCCGGCAGACACCAGGTCGATCGGGCCCCAGGTGGTGTAGCCCAGCAGGTCAACGCCGTCCTCGGTCACCGCATCGCGCATCGCGGCGATATGCTGGCGCAGGTAGTCGATACGGTAGTCGTCGTTGATGGAGCCATCCTCCTCGACAACATCCTTGGCGCCCAGGCCGTTCTCGACCACAAACAGCGGCTTCTGATAACGGTCGTACAGATCGTTGAGCGTAATACGGAAGCCCAGCGGATCGATGGCCCAGCCCCACTGGCTCTCCTGCAGGTAGGGGTTCTTGGCGCCGGCGAAGGCGTTGCCCTGGGTGCGCTCGACATCGGGGTTATCGGCACCGGCGGAGCAACGGGTGCTGTAGTAGCTAAAGCTGATGAAATCGACGGTGTTGGCGGCCAGGATCTCGCGGTCCTCGTCGGTCATGCCCACATCGATGCCAAGACGCTCGAGCTTCTTGACGGCATATGCCGGGTAGTAGCCGCGGCTCTGGACGTCGACGAAGAAATAGTTGTCCTGGTTATCGAGCTGCGCCTGGCGCACATCGCCCGGACGGCAGCTGTAGGGGTAGTAGCTACCTGCGGCGAGCATGCAGCCGATCTTGACCTCGGGGTCGATCTCGTGGGCAATCTTGGTTGCCCAAGCGCTGGCGACGAGCTCGTTGTGGGCGGCCAGGTACTCGACGGCCTCCTTGTTCTCGCCCTCCTCAAAGACCAGACCGGCACCCATAAACGGCAGGTGCAAGATCATATTGATCTCGTTGAAGGTAAGCCAGTACTTCACCAGGCCCTTGTAGCGGGTGAAGATCGTGGTCGCGAGATTCTTGTAGAAGTCGATGAGCTTGCGGTTGCGCCAGCCGCCGTACTCCTTGATGAGGTGAATCGGACAGTCGAAGTGTGTGATGGTCACGAGCGGCTCGATGCCGTGCGCCTGACACTCGCGGAATACATCCTCGTAGAAGGCCAGGCCAGCCTCATTGGGCTCGGTCTCGTCGCCGTTGGGGAAGATGCGGGTCCACGCCAGGCTCATGCGGAAGGTCTTAAAGCCCATCTCGGCAAAGAGGGCGATGTCCTCCTTGTAGTGGTGGTAGAAATCGATGCCGATCTGCGCGGGGTAGTAATAGCCGTCCTCGAAGTCGAGCATTTTACGCTGGCCGGAGACCACCGCATAGCGCTCGGGGCCGTGCGGAGCCACGTCCACGTTGGCAAGGCCGCGGCCGTCCACGTTGTAGGCGCCCTCGCACTGGTTAGCAGCCGTCGCGCCGCCCCAGAGAAAGTCATTACGGAAAGCCATGCATCAATCCTTTCATACGCCGCTTGTCGTGGTTTCAGTATCCCCGCAAATGGGGCCTCGCTCAACGACAGCAACGCAGGCCGACACTTCTTTTCGCACACGGCGGCCCGGCAGCCGCCCCCGCCTGACACTTTTTGATACCGCCGCCCTACACCACCACAATGGGGACAGGCACCTTTGTGGTGGTTTGGGGCGGTTTGTCTCGATCTGTAACAGTTAGGCCGCCAAAACCGGACCTGGTGTTACAGATCGAGATCTTTCGGGCAGCCCCTGCGGTTTGTCTAAATCTGTAACAAGTAGAGACGATTTAGCCCGCTAGATGTTACAGATCGAGACAGAAGATTCTAGTCGCAGGTGATGTCGAGGTTTTGCCGACGAGGCCTACGTAACCGCCTTCGCTCAGCAATTCATTTGACTGAATAGGAAAGAAAGGAAAAAATAGGAAAAAAAGGAAAGGAGACTTATGACTGAAACCATCTTCTCCCCCTCATTTGGAAATCGCCCGTCCTATCTGGTGGGTCGCGGGAACGTGATTTCGACATTCATCTCCGGTCTTGAGCAGGAGCCGGGCAATCGAGACCGAGCCATGCTCATGCTCGGCCAGCGAGGCAGCGGCAAGACGGTTCTTCTGTGGGAACTTGCCGACCGCGCACGCAAGCTCGGTTTTGTTGTCGCCACACCCACCGTAGCCTCCGAAGATATGCTTGAGCGCATTGTTGAAAAAATCCAAGAAGCAGGCGAACCTTATGTCAGCAAGCGTCATCTCCCCAAACTTTCTGGCGGTAGCTTGAGCGTCTTCGGCTTCTCAGCCGGTCTCGAGTTCACACGCGATGTGCAGGAGACCAAGAGTTTCCAGTTCAAACTCACGCAGCTGGCGCGCAAGCTGACCGAGCAGGGGCACGGCATCCTCATCCTTATCGATGAGCTCCAAGCTAATTCACCTGAGATTAGACAGCTCGTCACCGCCTATCAAGAGCTGGTCGGTGAGGGACTCAACGTCGCGCTTGTTATGGCAGGTCTCCCGGGAGCCGTCTGTGCAACGCTCAATGACCGCGTACTGACATTTCTCAACCGCGCTCGCAAGGTCACGCTCGAACCGCTTTCAGTCGGAGATGTCGATGCCTATTATCAGCGGGCTTTCGAAGAGCTCGACCTTGATATTCCAGGCGATCTTCGCCTCCGTGCCGCTCGCGCAACCCAAGGCTCGCCCTATATGCTGCAGCTCATCGGCTATAACATCGGCAATCGCTGCAAGACAGGAGAACACGTAACGCCAGAGCAAGTCGACGGAGCTATCGAAGCGTCAAAAGCCGATTTCGAAAACGATGTTTGTGAAACGACGCTCGCCGCGCTATCGGACCAAGACGTCGCGTTTCTCGACGCAATGACTGATGACGAAGACGCCGTTTCGCGCATTTCCGATGTAGCGAAACGTATGTCAGTCACACCCGACTATGCGCAAAAGTATCGCAGGCGCCTCATCGACGCCGGCGTAATCGAACAGGCGCGCCGCGGTTACGTGCGTTTCGCCGTTCCATATATGGCTGACTATCTGCGCAGCCAACTCTAGGCAGCCACCACAAAGGGGACAGGCACCTTTGTGGTGGTTTGGGGCGGTTTGTCTCGATCTGTAACAGTTAGGCCGCCAAAACCGGGCCTGGTGTTACAGATTGAGATTGTTCGGTCTGTCCCCTACGGTTTGTCTAAATCTGTAACAAGTAGAGACGATTTAGCCCGCTAGATGTTACAGATCGAGACAGAAGATTCTAGTCGCAGGTGATGTCGAGATTTTTGCCGATGAGGCCTACGTAGCCGCCCTCGGCAGCCTTGGGGCTGTCGGCATGGCAGAGAACCCACTTGTCGGCCTTCCAATAGCAGTAAGCGTCACCGGCCGTGGGCATGTCGGCCGCAGCCTCGGGGCGCGGACCGTTGGTGCCGGCGGGCAGCGCCACCATCACCTGGAAGCCCCCATCGTCGACCATGCACGGCGTGTAGTGAAGCGTGGTGTTGAAAACCTCGACAACCTTGCCCGCCGGCACGCGGAACGCCTTGACGCACGCGGTGTCGAGCTTACCGTCCTCGATCTCCCAGCGATGCGCCACGAGCAGGATAAAATCGCGAGCACCCAGGTTGAACTCGCTCGCGCGGTGGTACTCCAGGCAGTTGAGGCGCGTGTTGTGGCCGTTGCACCAGCCGAGCTGGAAGGGACGGCCGCCAAACATGAGGAAGCCCAACTTATCGGCATCCTTGACGCTCTCGAGCTCGGGCGCGCTCGCCACGTATTTGCTGCCCTCAGGGATGGGCGTGGAGGCAAGCGCCTCGAGCACGGGTGACGTAAGCTCGGACGAAACGTCATCCCAAACGTTGCCATAGGATTTGAACTCGGGATCGTTGACAGAGTAGATATGCATGTTCACTCCTGTTCGTAAATGTGACTATACGAACATTCTAGAACAAACATGAGCGATTTTGAACGCTCGTCCCGACCAATCAACAAAAAGGCGCCCCCGCATAAGCGAAGGCGCCCAATGCGCTCGTTTTGGGCGATAAAGCTCTTACGCCTGCTGATAGTGCAGGTGCTTCTCGTCGATATCGGCCAGGTCGCGGTCGAGGTAACGGCGTGCGAGCCAGTTGGCCATGGGGAGGTTCTGGTCCAGGTAGTTACCGCACTCCTCGGGAGCGGCACCGGGGACATCGCCCTCGAAGCCGGCGACAAACTCAAACAGCTCGCGGACGAGCGGCAAGATCTTCTCGCTCGTCAGCTCGCCAAAGACAACCAGGTAAAAGCCCGTGCGGCAGCCCATGGGGCCAAAGTAGACAATGCGGCTCGACCACTCGACATGATTGCGAAGGAACGTCGCGCCCAGGTGCTCGATGGTGTGGCACTCGGCCGTGTTCATGACCGGCTCCTTATTGGGTGTGGTCAGGCGCAGGTCAAAGGTGGTGACGGCGGCGCCGGTCGCCGGATCGCGGTCGATGCGGCTCACATACACGCCGGGCTCAAGCAGCAGATGGTCAACGGAAAAGCTCGCGATGCGCTCCATGGCAGATCCTCTCGGTAGTCAATTTGGGACGGGCTCTTTTAGCTGGTTCGAATGGTCGCACCAATCATACCAGTCAAAAAAGCCCCGTCCCAAAAAGACAACTTAGCCCAAGACACGGGCCATACGTGTCTTGAACTCGGACAGGAAGCGCGGAGCATCCACGGTCAGCGCCACAAGCGCGCTCTTGTCCGGATCGGACAGGCGGCGCTCATCGCAGATGGTGCGGCCGCGGTACTCGCCCAGCAGATCAACACGCAGGTTGCAGCCGAGCGCACCTACGAGCGTGGGGTCGATCGCCACGGCAACCGCCAGCGGATCATGCAGCGCGCAGCCGCCCAGGTAGGGCGCGTTCATTTCGTACGAACCAATGTAGTGCTCGACCATGCTCGCAAACGCGCAGCCAGCCATAGTGCCCGAGCCCGTCCAGCCGGCAATGTCGCGGCGTGTGAGCACCACGCGATGCGTCACGTCCAGACCCACCATGGTGAGCTTGCGGCCCGAGCGCAGCACCGCGTCGGCTGCCTCGGGGTCGCTCGCCATATTGGCCTCGGCGCCCGCGCTCACGTTACCGGGCACGGTAAGGGCGCCGCCCATCACGACCACGCGGCCGATGGACATCATCGCCGCCGCATCGCGCTCCAGGGCGAGCGCCAGGTTGGAGAGCGGGCCAGTCGCTACGTAGACCAGATCGGGACCATAGGTGCGCGCGGCATCGATCAGATAATCGACCGCAGCGTTGCCGTCGGCCGAGGTCGCCCCCACCGGCTCGTAGGGCGACGCGGGCACGCTCGCGCCGCCGATGCCGTTCTTGCCGTGAATGAGCGCGGTGGACGCCGGCGGCGTATAGGGCTCAGTCGCCTGCAGAGGACGGTCGGCACCCAGGTACACCGGAACCTCGGGGCGACCCAGCAGATCGAGCACCGCCAGGCAATTGTGCGCCGATTGCTCGACGCGCACGTTGCCAAAGCACGTGGCGATGCCCACGAGCTCCACCTCGGGGCTCGCGATGGCATAGGCCAGCGCCATCGCATCGTCCACTCCCATATCCAGATCAAGGATCAGCTTCTTGATTGCCATTGTTCTACTCCGCTTCTCCGTCTTTATCGTTTAACCAAACCAATGTTCAACTTCGGCGCGCGTGGGAATCGATTGCTGAGCGCCCAGGCGCGACACCGTCACTGCCGAGGCGCGAGCACCCGCAGCCATGCACTCAAAGAGCGGCAAGCCCTCTAGGCGAGCCGCCGCCAACGCGCCGATAAACGTATCGCCGGCGGCCGTGGTATCGACTACCGCACTCGAAAGTGCCGGCATGCGCAGCAGCTCACCGCCATCGCCGAGCGTAACCGAGCCGGCACCGCCCAGCGTGATGACCGCGGCGCCGGCGCCCTTGTCGAGCAGCGCATTGAGCGCGGCGACGCAACTCACATCATCCGTGGGCAGAATGCCCGTCAGAACCTGGCACTCGGTCTCGTTGGGACAGACCAGGTCGACCGCAGGCCAGACCTCCGCAGGCAGCTCGCAGGCGGGCGCTGGATTAAAGACCGTATAGAACCCCAGCTCGTGAGCGCAAACAAGCGCCTCGGCCGTCGCCGCAAGGTCACATTCGCCCTGGGCGATAAAGACGCTTCCGGCAGCCGGGGCAATCTCGCTGGCGTCGCCGTCGAGCTCATCGGCCACCAGACGCCTCAGCGCGCGGGCAACGTCCTCGCCCGTAAGCGCATGATTGGCTCCCGGCGACAGCACGATGCGGTTGTCGCCCTCACAGCGAATGATGGTCGCCGTTCCCGTCTCCACATCATCGCGACGCGCCACAAAGTCACAGTTCACGCCAGTATCTTGGAGCCCCGCCACGAGCGACATGCCAAATGCGTCACAGCCGACCGCGCCGATCATATGCGTGCGCGCGCCCATGCGCGCGGCAGCTACGGCCTGGTTGGCGCCTTTGCCGCCGGCGTTGGTGATAAAACCGCTGCCGCCGACGGTCTCGCCCGCGCGCGGCATGCGCTCGCACGCCACCGAAAGGTCCATGTTCATGCTGCCGAACACCGCAACGATGCTGTGATCCGCCATGGAAACCTCCTCGTCTTTAGGCTTTGTGCCCACCGCCGGCCGTCGATCGTGCGCTCTCGCACCCCCTATAACTTTAGTTCACTTTGATGTGGACGCGTGCTTGAGCTTGCGCCAGCAGCAAGCATTCACAGGAGCAGGCAGCTACAATGAAGGCGTGCTGATTATTCTCGTCATTGGATGATGTTTTATGGAACAACTCTCGCAATCGGGCTCGCGCGGTCGACGCCGCACGGGCAACGAGCCGGCGCCGCACGAACGCGTGAAGGGCGAACGCCGTGTCAACGAACCGCGACGCACCGCGAGCCCCCATCGCGCTTCTGCCAACAACGCGGGCCGCGCCAACACTCCCGCCGCGGAGCAGACGCCTGCTCGCCCCAAGTCCCGCTACATCCCTGCACTCGACGGTCTGCGTACGCTCGCCGTCGTCGCGGTGGTGCTCTATCACCTCAACCTCACGTGGGCTCAGGGCGGCCTGCTCGGCGTCACGATCTTCTTTGTGCTTTCGGGCTATCTGATCACGCGTTTGCTGCTCAACGAAGTCGCTAAGACCGGCCGCATCGACCTTAAGAGCTTCTGGATTCGCCGCATCCGTCGCCTGGTCCCTGCCGTGGTAACGGTAGTGTTCGTGACCTGCGCGCTGTGCACCATCTTCAACCACGTGATGCTCACCAAGATGCGCCCCGACATCCTGCCGTCGCTGCTGTTCTTCAACAACTGGTGGCAGATTGCC
>CABUVH010000091.1 GCA_902494935.1 uncultured Collinsella sp. | reverse complement strand
TACCCAAGTACGCTTCGCTCCTCTTTCTCGCGCCAACCTGGGGCCCCTCGTAAAGCCGTCTCCGTGCTTCACCACCAAAAACTGTCCCAAACGACTAGCTTTTGGGGACGTTCTTAAACGACTAGTCATTAAAGAACGTCCCCAATGACTATGAAAGGTATCCATGGAAACGATCATCAACGTCGACGATGTCTCGTTCTCCTATGGCACGCAGACCGAGCAAGCGCTCAGCCACATCTCGCTCAGCGTGAACAAGGGAGATTTCATCGGCATCATCGGACCCTCGGGCGCCGGCAAGTCCACGCTTGCCGCCTGTCTGTCGGGCGCCGTGCCCCACCACTACACCGGCACGTTCTTTGGGTCCGTCATGGTCGACGGCCACGACACCTGCGAAGTCTCGCTCACCGACGTGTCGCAAATCGTCGGCAGTGTGCTGCAGGATATCGACACGCAGATGGTCGCTTCGGTCGTCGAGGACGAGATGCTCTTTGGCCTCGAGAACTTTGGCGTTCCCCACGACCAGATCAAGCAGCGCGTGAGCGAAACTCTCGAGACCGTCGGCATCAGCGACCTGCGCGACCGCGAGATCGCCACCCTCTCGGGCGGACAGAAGCAAAAGGTAGCCATCGCCGCCATCCTCGCCATGCGTCCGCGCGTGCTCGTGCTCGACGAACCCACCGCGGCGCTCGACCCCGCCAGCTCCACGCTGGTCTTCGAGACCCTGCGTGAGGCCAACCGTGCACTCGGCATCACCATCGTCGTCGTTGAGCAAAAAGTCGCCCTGCTTTCGGAGTATTGCAACCGCGTGCTCGTGCTCAATCATGGCGAAATCGCGCTACAGGGCGAGCCGCACGAGGTCTTCGCGCACACCGATGAGCTCCGCGCCATCGGCGTCGATTGCCCACGTGTCACGCGCATTTTCAACAGCCTCGAGGCCGACGGCCTGGCCAGCGGCACTCCCTGTTTGGATGTTGATGAGGCCGAGCGCCTGATTACGGGCATCGTCGACCCCGCACACGCAAGCAGCGACATTCAGGCACCCGCCGGCTCACCGCACGCACCGTCGTTGCGCCCGCGCGCCAAGGACGCCGAGCCCGTGCTCGCCTTCGATCACGTTGAGTTTGCCTATCCCAATGGCGGCGCCGCCGTCCACGACCTCAACCTGACCCTCTATCCCGGCGAGCTCGTGGGCATCGTCGGCCAAAACGGCGCCGGCAAGACCACGCTCACCAAGCTGCTCACAGGCCTGCTTAAGCCCGCCTCGGGCAGCGTACGCGTCACGGGACTGGATACCGCAGCCGTTCCCACGAGCCGCATCGCCCGCGAAGTCGCAACCCTCTTCCAAAACCCCGACCGCCAGATCTGCAAGGACACCGTGCTCGACGAGGTCGCCTTTGGCCTGGAGCTTGCCGGCATCGACCGTGCCGAGGCGCTGCGTCGCGCCCAGCTCGTCATCGACCGCTTTGGCTTGCCGGCCGACGAGGCGCCCTTCTCGCTCTCACGTGGTCAGCGCCAGATGGTGGCACTCGCCTCCGTCGTGGTCGTAGAGCCCAAAATCGTGGTGCTCGACGAGCCCACGAGCGGCCTTGACTACCGCGAGTGCATGACCGTCATGGAAACCGTGCGCACCATGGCCGAGCGCGGCTGCGCTGTAATCATGGTCTGCCACGACATGGAAGTCGTCTCTGA
This sequence comes from uncultured Collinsella sp., assembly GCA_902494935.1. GTDB lineage: Bacteria > Actinomycetota > Coriobacteriia > Coriobacteriales > Coriobacteriaceae > Collinsella. The sequence continues at coordinate 6,379 of CABUVH010000091.1, read as the reverse complement.
CTTTGCCGAGCGCATCGTGGTGATGGCCGACGGCCGCATCCTCGACCGCGGCCGCACGCACGAGCTGTTCTCGAACATCGAGCTCATGCAGCGAGCCTACGTTGAGCCACCCCAGGTCATAGAGCTTTCTCGTCGCCTGGCATCCTCCGTCTCTCCCGCCTTTGCACAGGTGAGCGAGGTCACCGATATCGTTCGCATTACCGAGGAGATGGTCCACCGTGGTTAACGTCATCGACTATATGCCGGGCGATACACTGCTGCACCGCTTGAACCCGGTCGTCAAACTGGGCCTTGCCGCCGCCATCATCATCGGCATTTTCCTGTCCGACACCTACGTGGCGCTGTTGGGCTTTTTGGCGCTCACCCTTGCACTGGGCGCCTACGCCGGTGTCGTCGACCGTCTGCTCTCGCTACTCAAGCTGCTGATTCCGCTCGCGCTTATCATGCTGGTGCTTCAGCTGGCCTTTATGCGCGACGGCAACATGGTGTGGGGCTTTATCACCGACACGGGCCTCATTACCGGATCGAAGGCCTGTCTGCGCCTGCTGGGTGTGGCGTTACCACTCATCCTCATGCTCATGGTGACCAAGCTCAACGACCTTGCCAACGCCTGCGTCGAGGTGCTGCACGTACCGTATCGCTATGCCTTCACCTTTACCACGGCGCTGCGCTTTGTGCCGGTGTTTGGTCAGGAGATGAACGCCATCATGGAGGCGCAGACCGCACGCGGCGTCGAGTACGACACCAAGAACCCCATCAAGAAGCTTAAGCTCATGCTGCCACTGTGCGTGCCGCTGCTCATCTCGAGTGTGGGCAAGACCGATGCCACAGCCTTGGCGGCAGAACAGCGCGGCTTCTATCTGCGTACGCGCGCCAGCTCGTACAAGCGCTACCCCATCAAGGGCCTGGACATCGCCGTGCTCATCGTCAGCATCGCCCTCATCGTCATCGGCTTCCTGTTCTAGTTCACCACCGACAGCAACCGCCCCAACGCAAAAGGCTTCGGCTCGCACCAAACGAGCCGAGGCCTTTACTGTTTCACCAGATAAAACCTACCAAAATAAACCTGTCCCTTTTTGGCAGGTCGGAAGCTAGAGGCGGTAGGGGGCGCCGCTGCGGATGATGGATTCGCGCACCAGGACATCCATGGCGTCGAGGGTGATCTCGGGCATCTCTCGGTACTTCTGCAGCACCGAGAGCTCGGTGCAGGCCAGAATGACGCGGTCGCAGCCGCTACGGGCGAACTCCCACATCACGCGGTCGAACTTATCCATATCGGGCTCACGTCCGGCCTTCACATCATCGTAGATAAGCGACATCACATCGTTCTGACGTTTCTCGCTGGGATAGACAACCTCGACACCCGCGGCCTCGCATTCGCGGCCGTAGACGCCCGCGCCCACGGTGCCATCGGTTCCCATGATGCCGATCTTATGCACCGGCTCGGCCGGCATACTCAGGTTGGGGTCGAACTCGCACTCCCCCATCACCGCACCGGCCAGAGCATAGCGCACCGACTCACGCGGCATGTGGATAATCGGCACCTTCGTAAACGACTGGATCTGGTCATAGAAGTAGTGTGACGTGTTGCAGGGAATGGCAATGTGTGCACAGCCCAGCGACTCGAGTGCCTGGGCGCACTCTTTCATGGTCGCCAGCAGTTTGGCATGCTCGCCGGTCTTAATGGCCAGCGTGCGGTCGGGCATGGTCGACTTGGAGAGTACCACCATGTCGATATGTTCCTGATCGCAGGCAGCAGCCGTATGACGCACCACCTGGTCGTAGTAATACGACGTGGCCTCGGCGCCCATGCCGCCGATAACTCCCAGCTTTTCCATCGCCGCCTCCTTGGTGACGCTTGCGCAATTGCGCGTATCATACCCGCGCCCGCCCGATGCAAACCGGACGGGCGCCGCGCTCATCTACTTGTAATACGTCTTGAACAGCTTAAAGTGGCGCAGCTTGGTGTGCCACATGCGCAGCCAGCGGTTAAAGACAAAGTCGCCCTTCATAAACGAAGGGTCGGCGCCCTTGCCCTCCTTGTCCAGGCGATGCACCTTAGCGCGCAGCTCGGGATCCTTGACGTACTTGTCGACGACGCCCATGGGGACGACCATCCACAGGGCCTCGTCCTGCGCCGTCACAAACTCCGGCTCAAACGGGCGGTTGAGCACATACTCGTCCACCACATACTTGGCAACGTTAAAGCCGCTGTTGGTAACGTAGTAGTTGCTGCGACCCTGGCGCGTGTTGAAATCGAAGAACTTAAACGAGCCATCGCGCTCGTCGTACTTAACGTCAAAGTTGGAATAGCCCACAAAGTGAAGGTCCTCGAGCAACTTGCGCACGCCGCCCATGAGCTCGTCGTTGGGCTCGGTAATGATACAGGCATGGTTGCCGACACCGTGGGGCTGATGCTCCTCGAGCAGCACATGGCCCAGGCACATCATGCGCACCTTGCCGTTGCGGTCGGAATAGCTAGTGAGCACGCGCATGTACTCGTCGTTGCCGGGCACGCGATCCTGCAAGATCAGGTCGTCGGTGTAGCCGCTGGCATACGAATCGCGAATGACCTGTTCCAGCTCGGCGCGGTCGGCAATCTCATAGGCCTTCTTCTGGCCCTCGAACTCGTGCTGCCACCACATGATGCCGTCAGAAGGCTTCAGAATCATCGGGTAAGGAAAATCGATCTGGTCGAGCACTTCGGCAGGCGCCTCACCCTGGGCATTGAGCATCGCCTTGGTAAAGGTAAACGTGTGCGGATAGGGCACGCCATGCTTCTCGCACAGCTCGTAGAAGATCTCCTTCTTCTGACACTGTTCAAGCATGCTATAGGGAGCGTAAGGCGCGACGATGTTATCCGCCAACTCATGGGCATCCTTGGCCTGAGCCACGAGGGCAACATAGTTATCGCCACAGCCCACAAGGACAATCGTCTTGTCGGCATGCGCTTGGGCAATGCCGTTGACGGTTTTGAGCATCACGGGCATGGTATCGATATCCACGTTGGGCGTGTAGTCGATAATCTGGCTGCGGTACGCGGGACCCGTCTGATACTTGCCAAAAACCAGACTCTTGACCTGGTACTCCTCGTAGAAGGCGCGCGCCACCGAATAGGCGTTGATGTCGCCACCGAGCAGCACGGGGATGAACTCGCGCTCTGTAAACTGCAATGCCATGGAAACTTCCTATCATGAACTGCCCACACAACGGGCGGTCTTTGCGCAACTGATTTATTCTAGCGTGACAAGCCGCCGACGCCCAAAGCTCCACCGTATCTATGGCAATCGACGTAATCGTCCAGCACGAAGGCCAGCACGAAGACGGCGCTCACCGTTGTATGACAATGGGCAATGAACCTACCATTGTTGTAGGATTCAGTGTATTGACATCCTCGAGCGAAAGGCGCGCACGTGCCCCAAGACCATCCGACCGATAATCCCATCCTCAATGCCGCGAAGCACGAGCTGGCGGAACGCGCACAAACGGCAGCTCCCCTACGCACCGCAAACGATGCTTACAACGGGCCCGCCCGCATCGTCTCAATCAACACGTCGAAGCACAAAGGCACGCGTAAGTCACCCGTCGCCGACGGGCACGACACCGTTATAGAGCAATTTGGCCTCGCCTCCGACGCACACACCGGGCATTGGCACCGCCAGGTTTCCTTTTTAGCTGCAGAGTCTATCCAGACGGCGCAGGCTCGCGGGCTCGATGTGCACGAGGGCGACTTTGGCGAGAACTTCACAACCCGGGGCATCAACCTGCTCTCGCTCCCCTTGGGCACACAGCTCAAGCTTGGCAGCGAGGTGCTTGTCGAAATCAGCCAAATCGGCAAGGTCTGCCACACACGCTGTGCCATCTACTATCTCGCCGGCGACTGCATCTTTCCCCACGAGGGCGTTTTTGGCGTGGTACTAAAGGGCGGAGAGGTCTACGCCGGCGACGATATCCAGGTAATCAAACTCGGCGACGGCACCTGTTCGTTCACCCCCGCCGAGGCCCTCGAAGAGATTGAGCAGGCTCGCCAGAAGGGCACGCTGTAGTTATAAAACCCCACGTTGAGATGGCTTTTACAGCCCAAAACTCCTCTCAAACAGAGCTCTGTAACGTTAAAGTTGAACTCTATGGTTTCTCAACAATTCATCATAACTGCAGGTCAAAGCCAAAGCCTCAAGTTCAACTTGACCCTTTGGAACCTTTAAGGTTCAAGTTGAGGTCGAAAGCAGTAGTAGAATACCGTTCGAACCATAACCTACGATTGATTGCAGAGGGACTGGATGCAGCATTCGAATCATCGCACCGCAGCGCTCATTGCGTCGAAGCCGGCTCGTATCATCACGAGCGCCGCGCTCGCCGTTGCGCTGACGGCCACGCCGATGCTCTCCCCCGTTGCGGCGTATGCCGCCTCGCAGGCAACGCAGGACCAGCTTTCCGCAGCCCAGCAGAAGATCGAAGCCGCCACGAGCGCCTACAACGACGCCCGCACCAAACTCGATGACCTGCAAAAGCAGATTGACTCCAATGAGGCAAGCATCGAGGAAATCGAGGCCAAGCTTCCCGAGCAGCAGGCCAAGGCAAGCTCCGCCATGCGCGATCTGTACAAGTATCAGAAGGGCACCAATCCCATCGTGAGCTTCCTGGTCAACGCACAGAGCCTGGGTGAGTTCATCACGACCTGCAAATACACCAACCAGATCACGAGCTCGAGCGTCGACGAGATCGAACAGCTCAATAACATGCAAACCGAACTCGAGCAGAACAAGGCTGAGCTCCAGCAGGCCAAGTCTCAGCTTGAGGCAGAGCAGAAAAACGCCGAGGATGCGCTGGCGCAGGCCCAGCTGCTCCGCAGCGAGGCACAGGCAAAAGCCGAGCAGGAAAATGCCGCCGAGCTTGCCAAGCTTGAGGCCGATAAGGCCGCTGCCGCCGAGAAGCTCTCGGGCGAGGGCGTAAGCGGCAGCAATTCCAGCAGCCAGGCCACCAACACCAACACCACCATCGACACCACGGTGAACAACGCCAATACCGGTAGCTCCGATTACGATTCGTTCATTAATGAGTGGACGAGCCGCATCGACAATTATCTCGCCGGCTCCCCCATGGCAGGCCAGGGCTATAACTTTGCCGTCGCCGCTTGGAATACCGGTGTCGACCCCCGTTGGTCCCCCGCCATCGCCTGCATCGAGAGCACCAAGGGCGCTTATTGCGCCAATTCTTACAACGCCTGGGGCTGGAGTGCCCGTGGCGGCGGTTGGCGCAGCTTTGGCAGCTGGAGCGAGGGCATCTCCGCTCACGTTGCCTATCTGGGCGCCAACTACGGCTCCACCCTTACCCCGGCAGCAGCCAAAAAGTACTGCCCGCCCACGTGGCAGGACTGGTACAACAAAGTCGCCGCTCAGATGAACCGCATCTAAGTGCAACTGCAAAGGGCCCCAATGGGGCCCTTTTCTTTTAGGTAGCGGAGGTATCGACGACGCCGGTCGCATTGGCAACCGCGACTATGACGATCATGCATAGGAGCAGCACACCCAATGCCTTGAGCCAGAGTTTCGCGAGTTTCTTGCCGCGATAGCTGTCGAGCAGTGCGAATCGCCGACGAAGACGACGCTTGTCGAACAGCGCAAAATGCATAAGCACCATAAGGCCATCGACAAAGAAAAAATACTCGATTATGAGAAGCCACGTCGGGTAGCTTTGGTTTGCTCCCGTGGGGTGAAAGACGGCAAAGTGACTTCCGGCAAAGAACACAAGCAGCGAGAAGAAGACGAGCGTATTCCAAATGCGCCCCAGAGACTCCGGAACGCGAGAGAGCAGACCGCATGCAGTGGAGGCGGCAGGCCTAGGAAGCCCTGCGGGCTTCTGGAGCCCTTGGGACGCCAACACTGTCTCCGAGTCTGGAGTACGGACAGGCGCAGGCGCAGGAGGCCGCACGGGGCGACTCAGATCGTATGCCGCGCGCGTCGCCCGTCCCAATGCTTCCGCACTCGCAAAACGCTTGGCCGGATCGAGCGCCATCGACATGCAGACGGCATCGGAAAGTGGAGTGGGAATACCGCGCGCCTCGCATTGCTCGCGCATGTCGAGCCCTGGTTTAGGGTCGACTCCCGTCAAGCAGAAGAACAACAGGGCGCCCAGCGCGTACACGTCGCTGCGCACACTCGTCTGCCCAAACCCATACTGCTCGGGCGGCGCATAGGGTCGCGTGCCAAACTTGACGGTGTCGGCATCGGCGCCATCGCGCCATACGCGCGCGATCCCCAAGTCGATAATCACCAGCGATGAAAATGTCAGGCCGTCATCAGGCGTATAGTTGGCACCTGTCACGATGATATTCGACGGCTTGAGGTCGCGATGGATCACCGGCGCCGACGTCTCCCCC
>CABUVH010000090.1 GCA_902494935.1 uncultured Collinsella sp. | reverse complement strand
TCGCCACCATGGGTCAGCACATCATGACGGGCGCCATCGACGCGCCGGTCGCCGTGATCCTCGCCGGCATCGCCTTTGCGATCGCCTGCTACATGGAGCTCGGCAAGCTGCCGTTTGATCAGGCCGAGGCCGAGCAGGAGCTCCAGGAAGGTCCGCTCGCCGAGCTTTCCGGCCCGTCGCTTGCGATGGCCAAGCTCGCCATGTCCATGAAGCAGGTCCTGGTCGTCGCCTGGTTTTGCGCGATCTTCGTCCCCTGGGGCGAGCCCGCGGCCGTGGGTATCGCGGCCGTTCTGGGCGCGGTCATCTTCCTTGTTAAGTGCCTGATCGACTTTGTCGTATGCGGCGTGATCGAGAACTCCTGCTCGCGCTCGCGTTTTAAGGTGCTTGGCAATCAGACCTGGGCCGTCGTGGGCATCGCCGTTCTGGCGTTTGTCTTCGTGGTCGTCGGCGTGTAGGAGAAGGGAGAAACAATGTCATTTGCAGTCAGTCTGTCCCTTCTCGGCTTGGTCGCTATCGCGGCCCCGATGGTGGCCTCGGTGCTCGTCGCCCTGTTCCCCCGTCCGTACGCCAAGTGGTTCAGCGTTTTGGGTGCCGCCGTCTCGACGGTCTGCACCATCGCCCTCGCCGCGAATTTCGCTGGCGCCGGCATGCCCGACACGCAGGTCCCCCTGATCTCGTTTGGGCAGACCCTTGTCATGGGATTCACCTTCGATCGCATGAGCACGCTGCTCGCGCCCGCCTTTGTGGGTATCGGCCTGCTTGTCGTGATCTATTCGATTCCCTATATGAGCGAGAATAACCGTGAGCATCCCGACGCACCGCGTCGTCGCTTCTACGCGTACCTCGCGACCTTCATCGGCGCCATGGCCGGCCTCGTGTACAGCTCGACCCTTTTGGGCCAGCTCGTGTTCTTTGAGATCACGGGTGCGTGCTCTTGGGGCCTCATTAGCTACTACATGTCGCCTACGGCCAAGAAGGCCGGCATGAAGGCCCTGATCATTACGCATATCGGTGCGCTCGGCCTGTATCTGGGCGCCGCTATCGTGTTTGCCCACACCGGCACCTTCGCCATTACCGCGATTGCCGGCCTCGACGCCAAGCTCAAGGCTATCGTCCTTTTGCTCGTGCTGTTTGCGGCCTGGGCCAAGTCCGCACAGGTTCCCATGTACATGTGGCTGCCTTCGGCCATGGAGGCGCCGACGCCTGTTTCGGCCTACCTGCATGGCGCCTCGATGGTCAAGGTCGGCGTGTGCGTGTTCGCGCGTGCACTCGTCTCTGCCGGCGAGGTTCCCGAGATCGTGGGTTGGGTCGCCATTATCGACGCCATGGTCACCATGCTCTTTGGTTTCCTTATGTACCTGCCGCAAAAGGACATGAAGCGCCTGCTGGCCTTCTCCACGATCGCCCAGCTCTCCTATGTGTTCTTTGGTCTGGGCCTTTCGGTCTTTGGCAGCCAGCTGGCCTTTGATGGCGCCGTGTGCCACATCTTTAACCACGCCTTCGCCAAGACGCTGTTCTTCCTGATCGCCGGTTCGTTCTCCTTTACCCTCGGCACGCGTATGCTGCCCAAGCTTCGCGGCATCGTAAAGAAGTACCCGATCTCGGGCGTGGGCTTTGGTGTCGCGGCGCTCGCCATTGCCGGCGTGCCGCCCATGAACACGTTCTTCTCGAAGTTCCAGATCATCGCCGGCGGCTTTTCTGTGGGTGCCGGCAACGTCGCGATCCTGGTGCTCGTGTGCATCATGGTCGCCGAGACCGTCGCTACCTTTGCCTGGTTCCTCAAGTGGATGGGCTATTGCCTGCCCGGCGAGCCGAGCGACGAGGTCGCCGCGGGAGCCCCGCTTCCCCGCGCGATGGCGTTCGTGTTCATCGTGCTCATCATCATGGTCATCGTCAGCGGCCCGCTTTCGGCGAGCTGGATCGGTTAGGAGGTAGAACGACATGGGTTATTCGATCGTCAACATCCTTGGCGGCCTTCTGATCGTCACGTCCACCATGGTGGTTGTCTCCAAGAACATCAAACATTCCATCCACTGGTATGCGGTGCAGTCGCTGGTGCTCGTGGGACTGCTCGCTACGCTCGGTGCCACTACCGGTGCGCAGGAGCTGCTTATGTGGGCCGGATCCGCCTTTATCACCAAGGTCGTCCTGGTCCCTTATATCCTCAACCGTGCGTACAAGAAGATGGGCGAGCCGAGCGACGCATCGCTCAAGGCCGGCCTTAAGCCCGCGTGGGCCATCTGCATCATCGCCGTGGAGGTCGCGATCTGCTTTGCCGTCGTGACGCAGATCAGCCTGCCCACGGCCGAGGTCGCAACGCCTGCGCTCGCTATTAGCTTCGCTCACTTCTTTGTGGGCCTCACCTGCATCATCTCGCAGCGCAACATCATGAAGCAGATCTTTGGATACTGCCTTATGGAAAACGGCAGCCACGTGACGCTCGCGCTTTTGGCCCCCACCGCTCCCGAGATCATCGAGATCGGTATCGCCACCGACGCCATCTTTGCCGTCATCATCATGTCCATCGTCGTGCGTCGCATCTGGGACGACTCCCACTCGCTCGATGCGCGCGACCTGTCCGAGCTGAGGGGGTAGTCCATGGAAACGTTGATTCTCGCCCTGCTCGCGACTCCTTTGGTGTTCTCGCTGGTCATGGCGTTTTTGCCCAAGAACACGTCTTATAACGTGTTTGCCGGTCTCAACCTGGTCTCCGTCGCAGCCGTCCTGGTGCTGTCGATTGTGACGGCCGGTGACGTCCTTATGAGCGGCGACACCGCGAGCGCTCTTGGCCTGTGGTTCCACCTCGATTCGCTGGGCGCCATCTTTGTGCTGCTCATCGGCTTTATCGGTTTTCTTACCGGGCTGTTCTCGCTGCCCTATGTGAAGGCCGATATCGAGGAGGGCTCCATGCCCGCCGAGCGCGCCAAGCAGTATTTTGCGCTGTTTAGCCTGTTTGTGTTCACCATGCTGCTCGCGTGCCTGTCCAACAACATGATCCTCACGTGGGCTGCCGTGGAGGCAACCACGCTTTCCACCGTGTTCCTCGTGGGTATCTACAAGAACAAGACGGCCCTCGAGGCTTCTTGGAAGTATGCGATGGTCTGCACCGCCGGCGTGGCCTTTGGCCTGTTCGGTACGCTGCTGATCTACGCCAACGCCGCCGACGTGATTCCCAACGCCCACGAGGCCACATTCCTGTCGTGCGTGCTGCCGTATGCCGACCAGTTCGACCCGACGCTCATGCGCCTTGCCTTTGCGTTTATCGTGATCGGCTTTGGCACCAAGGCCGGCCTGTTCCCCATGCACACTTGGCTGCCCGATGCCCACTCCCAGGCTCCGAGCCCTGTCTCGGCCCTGCTCTCGGGCGTGCTGCTTAAGTGCGCCATGCTTGTGATCATGCACTTCTACGGCTTTACCATCCAGGCCGTGGGCGCCGAGTATCCGCAACTTTTGCTGTTGATCGTCGGCACGCTGTCCATTTTGGTGGCGGCACTTTCGATGTTTCGCCAGGACGACCTCAAGCGCCGCTTTGCGTACTCGTCTGTGGAGAACGTGGGCGTTATCGCCCTGTGCCTGGGTATCGGTGGCCCGCTGGGTATCGCCGCGGCCCTGCTGCACTGCGTGTTCCACGGCTTTACCAAGACGCTCGCCTTCTGCGTGTCCGGCAACATCCAGCACGCTTTTGGCACGCGTAGCCTGGCCAAGATCCAGGGTGTCGTCGAGGTTGCCCCCGCAACCGCCGCGCTCGCCGTCCTGGCGCTGCTCGGTCTTGGTGCCTTCCCGCCCTTCGGCATGTTTATCTCCGAGTTCCTGACTTTTGTCGCCGGTGTTACCGCCGGTCCCATGTGGCTGGTCGTCGTGGTCGCCCTCGGTCTTACCGTGGCCATCTCCGCGCTCACCCGCATCGCACTCAAGTCGGTATTCGGCCATGCGCCCCAGGGCATGGGCAAGCATGAGGCCCCGGCGCTCATGCTTATCCCCGAAATCATCCTGGCTGTCATGATCTTGTGGTTTGGCATCGCCACCCCGCTGCCTCTCGTGCACGGTGTGGAGACCGCGACCGGCATCGTGCTCGAGCAGAGCACCGAGGAACTTCACGCGACGCCGATGTACCGCGCTGTGTTCGGTACCGAGACCGCTCAGAGCGAGGTGGAGTAACGAATGATAGAAACTGAGAACAAGGTGTACGCCCGTCGCTGCGAGAGCCATGTCGAGGCCCTGCGCCGCGCCGTTCCGGGCTGCATCGAGAAGGTCGAGTGGCAGTGCGAGGACCAGCTGACGATCACCGTCAAGCAGGACAAGCTGCCCGAGGCCGTCCACTACCTGTATTACGAGCGCTACGGCTGGATTCCCGTGATCATCGGCAACGATGAGCGCAGCCTGTGCGGCCGCTACGCCGTGTACTACGTCATCTCCATGGAGGGGGAGGATCCCGGCTGGGTGACCGTGCGCACCGAGGTCGATCCCGCCAAGATGACGTTCCCGTCCGTGACGCCGTTCGTCCCCGCCTGCGTGTGGGGCGAGCGCGAGCTGCGCGACATGTTCGGTCTGATCCCCGAGGGTCTGCCCGATCGTCGTCGCCTGGTGCTGCCCGACGATTGGCCCAGCGGCCTGTATCCGCTGCGCAAGGACTCCATGGATTACCGTTTCCGTCCCGCTCCCGCGAGCGACATGGAAAACTACGAGTTCTTGGCCGACACCAAGGGCAAGGAGACTACGCTCGTCCCCATGGGCCCGTTGCACATTACCTCCGACGAGCCCGGCCACTTCCGCCTGTTTGTCGAGGGCGAGACGATCGTCGACGCCGACTACCGCCTGTTCTACGTGCACCGCGGCATGGAGAAGGTCGCCGAGACGCGCCTGAACTATGACGCCGTGACGTTCCTCGCCGACCGCATCTGCGGCATCTGCGGCTGCGCCCACTCGGTGGCCTATGCCGAGGCCGTCGAGCGCGCCCAGGGCATCCATGTCCCGCCGCGCGCCCAGTACATCCGCGCCATCATGCTCGAGGTCGAGCGTCTGCACTCGCATCTGCTCAACATTGGCCTGGCGTCGCACTACACGGGCTTCGACTCCGGCTTCCAGCAGTTCTTCCGCGTCCGCGAGAAGTCCATGGACCTGGCCGAGAAGCTCTCCGGTCACCGCAAGACCTACGGTCTCAACGTGATCGGCGGCGTGCGTCGCGACATTTTGGCCGAGCAGAAGCTCTCCACGCTCACGACCATCCACCAGCTGCGCTCCGAGGTTCAGGAGCTCGTCGACGTCTTACTCTCCACGCCCAACTTCATTGAGCGTACGAGCGGTATCGGCATCTTGGACCGCAAGATCGCACGCGACTTCTCGCCGGTCGGCCCGCTCATGCGTGGCTCGGGCTATGCCCGCGACGTGCGCTTTGACCATCCCTTCGACGGCTACGCCGATCCGGACGTCCAAAAGATGCATGCCGCCACGGCCGACACCTGCGATGCCTTCGGCCGTACCGCCGTTCGCATCCAGGAGGTCTACGATTCGATCGACATGATCGAGACCATGCTCGAGAACTGCCCGTCGGGCCCCATCCTCACCACGGATTGGGAGTACACCCCGCACAAGTACGCCATCGGCGCCACCGAGGCGCCGCGCGGCGAGGACGTGCACTGGGCCATGCTCGGCAACAACCAGAAGTGCTACCGCTGGCGCGCCAAGGCCGCCACGTACAGCAACTGGCCGGTCCTGCGCTACATGTTCCGCGGCAACACCGTGGGTGACGCTGCGTTGATCGTCGGCTCGCTCGACCCGTGCTACTCCTGCACCGACCGCGTGACGGTGACCGATGTCGCCGCCAAGCGCGACCACGTGCTCGACAAGGAGCAGTTCGAGAACGTCTGGCGCGACAAGTCGCCGCTTGCGGGCGAGGGCACCATGGCCGCTCCGCTCGATGAGGAGGCGCTCTAATATGCTGAAGCTTTGGAAGGTCAACGCCAAGGCCGGCGACGCGACGGTCAAGTACCCGTTTGCGCCGTTCCCCACCAACAAGGACATGCGCGGCAAGCCCGAGCACAATGCCGAGCTCTGCATCGCCTGCGGAGCCTGCGGCGTGGCTTGCCCGGCCGATGCCATTCGCATGGACACCGACCTTGCGGCCGACACCATCACCTGGTCGATCGACTACGGCCGCTGCATCTTTTGCGGCCGCTGCGAGGAAGCCTGCCCCATGGAGGCCATCAAGCTCACCGAGGAGTTTGAGCTGGCCGTCATGAGCAAGGACGACCTCACCAGCAAGAGCGTCTACACGCTCGAGCACTGCTCGCGCTGCGGCAAGCCGTTCGCCCCGCACAAGGAGATCGACTACGCCAAGCGCCTGCTGCAAAAGGCCGGCGGCATGGAGGCCGAGCAGGCCGCCCGTACCGTCGGTATGTGCCAGGAGTGCAAGCGCGAGCTCGACGCCCTGCGCGCCGCCTCGGCCGTAAAGACCGGCAACGCTGCCGGCATGGCTGCCAACGAGACGCTTGCGTCCGGTGAGCCCCAGGGCCCCGGCATGGAGTATCTGGGCGGCCACGGTGTGAACCCGGAGTATATCGACCGCGAGCTTAACCCCGATGCGCCCGAGATTCCCGCCGGTCCGGCGCCGGTCGAGGGCATCATCATGGATTTTGAAACGAAGGAGGAGTAACCATGGCCGAACCCACGCTTTTGCCCGAGCGGCTTCAGTACCGCCCGACCAAGATCGAGCTCGACGAGAGCATCGAGAAGGCCAAGGCGACCCTTCTTAAGAAGATCAAGCGCTCGGTGTACGTCTACCGTGTCGACTGCGGCGGCTGCAACGGCTGCGAGATCGAGATCTTCGGTTCCATCACGCCCGTCTTTGACGTCGAGCGCTTTGGCATCAAGGTCGTGCCCTCGCCCCGTCACGCCGATGTGCTGCTGTACACCGGCGCCGTGACGCGTGCCATGCGCATGCCGGCCCTGCGCGCGTTTGAGGCCGCACCCGATCCCAAGATCGTGGTGTCCTATGGCGCGTGCGGCTGCACCGGCGGCATCTTCTACGACAACTACTGCGTCTGGGGCGGCACGGATAAGATTCTGCCGGTCGATGTCTACATCCCCGGCTGCCCGCCCAGCCCCGCGCAGACCGTCTACGGCTTTGCCATGGCACTTGGCCTGCTGGACCAAAAGCTCCATGCCGAGACCACGGTGGAGGCCGCCGGCGAGCAGGCCGATATCCTGCACCCCGGCGTGCCGTACAAGCTGCGCGTTGCCATCGAGCGCGAAGCTCGCGCCATGAGCGGCTACCGTTACGGCCGCGACCTGGCCAACGAGTTTATGGATACGCTCGAGGGCGCGCCCAAGGGCGATATCCGCGGTGCCATGGCGCTGCTCATCGACAAGCAGGACGATCCGCGCCGTGTCGAGGTCTACTCGGCGCTGCAGGATCTGGTGCTGGCCGGAGGTCGCTAGATGGAGCTCACGGACCGCTCTGGTTACTTTGCGGGTCCCGGCATGCTCGGCGGCTCCTTTGGCGATGCCTCGCGCGCAAGCGACGAGGCCGCCGAGGGCGTCGCCGACCCCTGCCTGGGTCATGCGCCCGACCAGGTGGTCTTTTACGAGCTCACGCGTAAGTTTGTGGAGACCGAGGAAGACGTTCCCCAGGAGGCCTGCGACGTACTGTACTACACGCTCGCCGTGGGCCACCACACCGGCGTGCTCGACTGCTTTGAGCCGCGCCTGTCGGTGCCGGTGGATGTGTTCTATTCGCTCGTCGACGCGCTGCCGGAGGGGGAGGCCAAGACCAAGTTCGAGGCCATCCGTTCCTTTGGCGAGTGCCAGCTCGACAAGGCGGCGGTGCCGTCGCTGCTCGAGGCCTGCGACACGCTGCTCGACGAGCGCGGTTTTCGCGGGTCGGCCAAGGCCGGCATCTCGGTGTTCGACGACGACTTTGGCCTGCATGCCCAGCAAGTCGCGTTTCTGATGAAGTTCCGCGATCTGGTTGAGCGCGTGCGCGATGTGTCGGGCGTGTATCTGACGGGAAGGTTGCAGTAATGGGTCGCGTTGTGGATGGTCGTGTGAACGGCGCCCCATTTGCGGGTATCGTGCTCACGGCGGGAAGCGTGCTGCGTGCCGACGATGCTGCCG
>CABUVH010000089.1 GCA_902494935.1 uncultured Collinsella sp. | reverse complement strand
TTGCAATGGTCTTGCACCCAGTTGCCTTGGCGTACACAAGGCCGCCCACCACATAAGGAGTACGGCCGCTTGCCGCCAGGCCAACGACAAGATCCTTGTCCGAGAGTCCACGCTCCCGCAGGTCGCTCGCGCCAAGCTCCTCGCTGTCTTCGGCACCTTCGACAGCCTTGATAAACGCCGTCTCGCCTCCGGCAATGAGCCCGACAATCAGATCGGGTGACACGCCAAACGTGGGCGGACACTCCGAAGCGTCGAGTACGCCCAGACGACCGCTGGTGCCTGCGCCCATGTAAAAGACGCGCCCGCCGCGCTCGAGTGTCTCAGCAGTCCAGTCGATTGCCATGGCAACCTGGGGCAACACTTTCGTGACCGACTGGACGGCACGAAGATCCTCATCGTTCATCGTCGTGACGATTTGCAGCGATGTCATCGTATCGAGGTCCATTGACCTTTGATTACGCTGTTCGGTCGTGAATTTTGTTAAATCGAGCATTTCATTCACCTCATCTTTCCTGTTTCTCGATGTAGTTTTGCTTTATGACATGCGTCGCCCGTTCGTAGTCGCTGGCAACGTAAGCAGCGTACAGGGCATCGACAACCATAAGCTGGGCCATACGCGAAGCCATGGCACCGCTGCGGACCAAGGGTTCACTCGCAGCGACGCCGAGCACGGCATCGGCCATGGTGGCAAGATTGGATGATCCATCTACTTTGGTAACGGCCACAACGGGACAGTTGTGACGTTGAGCCTCGGCGGTGCAGTCCAGCACCTCTTGCGTCAAGCCCGAGTAGCTAAAGGCGATTGCCATATCGCCCTCATGCATGTTCTTGGCACATAAGAGCTGATCATGCCAGTCGTCGTACAGATGGCACTCTTTGTCGACACGCATGAGCTTTTGCGCCGGTCGTGCGCGACCAAACGAGAGGCACCAATACCGAACAGATTGACCGCGCGTGCCCGCTTAAGACGGGCCGCGCATCGCTCCAAGACGGTGTAATCGAGCGTTCGCGCCGTCGCCTCGATCGTGCGCACGTTGCTTTTCATCACCTTCCCCACGATACGTTCGACGCTGTCATCCATGGAGATGTCCTCGAGGGCTACGTCTTTCTTGTCACCTAAGAGCGCCAGCTCGGCAATCAGTTCGCGCTGGAACTCCTTGTAGCCCGCAAAACCCAAACGCTTGCAAAAGCGCAAAATGCTCGAGGGCGAGGAGAACGTGACATCGGCAAGACCGCGGACGGACAGCCCGACCACCTCGTGCGGATGAGCGCTTACATATGCGATGACATTGCGTTCCGCCGGGCTCGCGCTGAGCTCACGCTCGCGAAGCCGCAAAAGCAATCCGTTTGCCATCTCAAACACCTCCGTTGAGAAGAATTAAAGACCAACGAACGATTCGTACCGGATACAAACAGCTTTTGCGGTACATTGTGCCGCATCGTGGCGCACAAAGGGCGAGCGTTCTACCGCTCGCCCCTCAAATCCGACCGCTCGGAAATACGCGCGACACAAAATAATTCAACAAGGTCGCATTATCAGAAACGGGTTTGTTACCGGCTAGAGCCTCGCATGGGCGCCGATCGGCCGAGTCGCATGGCGCACCAACGCCGCTGCCAGCAATACCAACAGCATGGCGGTGACATAGCCCGCAGCATCGAATCCTAAATCGATAACGTCGAAATGCCTGCCGGGAACAAAGATCTTATGCACCTGGTCGCCAACGGAGCAGGCAGCGCAAAAGAGAAACACAGGCACGCAACGGGAACACACACTCCATGGACGCCTGGAAAAGCAGACCACGATCACCGAGGCGACCAATCCGACGAAGAAAAACTCTACGGTATGGGCGACGCGACGGACGTTTGCGCCTACCCACATGCGAATGGAAGCAAGTCGACCAGGCTGGACCGTCGAGGCAGCCGGATTGGTACTCTCAGTCATGCCGTCCCCCGCCTGAATTTCACCCGTGATGCCGGTAGCCTGAACGCCCGTAGCCTGGCCCTCCACCACACGCGCGGTGGACTCGCTCAGCAACGACGTCTCCATCGCATTTTGCTCCGTCAGCACCCAGATGCCCGCCAGCGTTGCAACGAACAGAACGATCGCGGTCCATCCGATTATTTGTTTTACGCGCGCCAAGGGCCAACCTCCTTTTTTGAATATCAGCGAGTGTAGCCCCAAATGGCATCGTCACCGTATCAAAATTTGAATCGCAACAGGAAGCGACAAAGCGACGCAAACCCCTACCCCGCCTCGCGCATCCAGCGATCGAACGTCCCCACGCACACGCCCAGGCACTTTGCCGCCTGGCTGCGGGTAATATCGCCCGCCTCATAGCTATCGCGCACCAGCTCAAACTGAGGAGGGCACGGCTTGCGAGGTCGACCGAAACGGACCCCTCGCGCCCGCGCCGCTGCAATTCCCTCCGCTTGGCGCCGATGGATATTCTCGCGCTCTACCTGCGCCACGTAGCTCAGCAGTTGCAGCACAATATCGGCAATCAGGACGTTGGTCACATCCGGCGCGCCGCTGGCCCTAGCGCGCGTGTCAAGCAATGGCATGTCCAACACCACAATGGCAACCCCGAGCTCCTTGGTAATGCGTCGCCATTCCTCAAGAATCTCGGAGTAATTACGGCCAAGTCGGTCGATAGAAAGCACCACCAGTACGTCCCCGTCTCCCAGGACGTGCAGCAGCTCGCGATAACGCGGTCGATCGAAGTCCTTGCCGCTCGCATGGTCGGCATAAATATTCGCCGAGCCCACGCCATAGGCGCCCAGCGCATCCAGCTGCCGATTAAGGTTCTGATCGCGCGAACTCACCCGCGCATAACCGTACACCGTCGCCATCTCATCCCCGCTTTCTTGTAAACCTGCCAAAAAGGGACAGGTTTATTTTGGTAGGTTTTACCTCTCAAATAGCAGGTAAGCGGGCGGCCGAGCAGACGGCAAGGTAGCCACGATTCAAATGCGAAGGGCGGTCCCGAAAGGCCGCCCTCCGCTCTCTCGCCACGAGTCGGGATTTAGCTAATGGATAAGCTTAAAGTCCAAGTGCCCACGCGTGGTATTGACGCGCGAGACCTCGATAATCACGCGCTGCCCCAGCTCGTAACGGGTGCCCGTGTCGGCACCTGTGAGCGTTAGCGCGTCCTCGTCGAACTCGAACCACTCGTTGCCCAGGCTCTTAATTGAAACCAGGCCCTCGACCTGTGTTAGGTCCAAGCGCACAAAGAGGCCCATGCTGCTAACCCACGAGACGGTTCCGGCATAGCGCTCACCCAGACGGTCCTCATAGTACTGGGCAATCTTGATCTTTTGCGTCGCATGGCTGGCGGCATCTGCCGCGCGCTCGGCATCGCTACATGCGCGGCAGATCTGCGGCAGAATGCGCGGCAGCGACTCGCGCCCCTTACCGATCAGCCGCGGCGTACGGACCAAGGCGTCCTTGCCGCCGAGCTGCTCATAGGCCAACTGCAGTTTGAGCACGCGGTGCACCACCAGATCGGGGTAGCGACGGATGGGACTCGTAAAGTGACAGTAGCACGGCGCGGCGAGCGCAAAGTGGCCCTCGTTGCGCGGCTTGTACAGCGCGCGCTGCATGCTGCGCAGAAGCAGCGTGTTGACGAGCGGTGCGTTGGCCGTACCGGCGGCAGCATCGACTGCAGCCTGCAGCTCATCGGGGCTCCCCAGGGCAATACCGGCAGCACGGCGATCGTCGATGATGCCTAGCTGCGCCAGCGCAACGGCAGCACCGTGCAGGCTATCGGGGCTCGGATCCTCATGCACACGATAGCAGGCCTCGATATCACGGTCTGCCAGCCACTCTGCAACGCACTCGTTGGCGAGCAGCATGGCTTCCTCGATAAGCGACGTGGCACACGAACGCTCACGCGCCACAATCTGCACGGGCACTCCGTCCTCATCCAATAGAGCGCGAATCTCGGCTGTGTCAAAATCGACTGAGCCGCGGGCGCGACGAATACGACGGCGAAGTTCGGCGAGTTCGTTAGCGGCGACAAGGAAATCGCCGAGGTCGATGTTGTAGCCGCGGGCGGCCTCCTCGCACGCAAGACCGCGCTCAAGCGCTTCCTCGCGCGAGGTCTCGGCAGCCGCAACATCCTCGGCTGCACCCTCCAGCACCGAATACTCAACCGCGCCGGCACGCACCAGCAGCGCCTCGGCGCCGTCATAGTCCATACGCACACGCGAGCGAATCACGCTGGGATACGGATCGTAATGCCGCACGCGACCCTGCGCATCGAGCTCGATATCGACGGTAAACGCAAGACGGTCCTCGTCAGGGCGAAGCGAGCACAGGTCACAGGACAGGCGTTCGGGCAGCATGGGAAGCACGCGATCGGCCAGATACACCGATGTCGTACGATGGCGAGCCTCAAGATCGATATGCCCGTCCCAAGCCACATAGTGTGAAACGTCGGCGATATGCACACCCAGCTTGTAGCCACCCTCGGGCGTACGCTCCAGCGAAACGGCATCGTCAAAGTCGCGCGCGTCGACCGGGTCGATCGTGATGACAAAGCGGTCGCGCAGATCGCGGCGGAGCGGGTCCTTAAGCGCCGCGGACACATCGAGCGAAAGCCCCTCGGCCTCGTCCAGCGCGGCCTCGGGATAGCTATCGGTATAGCCGTAACGCGCCATCACATATTGAACGCCCAAATCGGGCGCGTCATCTCCGCCAATGCGGCGTTCAATCGTCACGGTGCCCGATTCCAGGCGCGTCGGGTAGGTCAAAATGTGCGCGACAACAGCATCACCCGGGTGGACGCCCAGACGATCCGCCGAGGTATCCTCGGGCAGAATGAAGAAGTCGGCCTTCAGACGCGAATCGAGCGGCTCGATCACACCGAGCGGACCGGCGGTCTGGTACGTGCCCACCACGCTTATGGCTGCGCGCTCAACTACGCCCTCGATCACGGCGCGACGCTCGCCATGCGGGCTGTTCTTAATGCTCACGGCAACGGTATCGCCATCCATGATCTCGCGCTTACCGCGACCCATGACCTTGTAGTCGCCATTCTCGGTTATGACATAGGCACTGTGCTCATGGAGCTGCACGCGCCCGGTCAGGCTCGGACGGCGTTCGCTGCGCACCGGCCCGCGCTTATTGCGAGCTCCACGCTTATGCTTGTTATTGCGCCCCATGGCGCCTCCTAACTATCGATTGCGAACTCCAAAGAGTCTACCCAAATGATTCGCTTTCCTGCCGTCCCCTAGGAATCAAAAAAAGGGCCGTCCCATAAGAGACGACCCGTTGGAAGGGATGAATTCCAGGCGTGCCTACACGCGCAGGTAGCGGCGCATGGCTATGGCAGAACCAAAGAGACCGATAATCACGCCGACCAGAATCAGCGCAGCATAGGTCACCAGGTAATACTGCATCGGCAGGGCAAACGACATCCAGCCGATGCTCTCCTGCAGACGCGGAATCATCAGATTGCGCAGCAGCTCCAGAACGCCGATGGAAAGCAGCGAGCCCAAAATGGCCTGCAGCACGCCCTCGGTGATAAACGGACCGCGAATGAAGCCGTTGCTGGCGCCGACCAGACGCATAATCGCAATCTCACGACGACGCGCCGTGATGGACAGGCGAATCGTGTTGTTGATGAAGATGAATGCGATAAAGGTCAGAAGGCCAACGAGCACCACAGCGGCGATGCGGATGTAGTTGGTCACCTGGAACAGGCGGCTCACTTCCTCCTGGCCGTACAGCACGCTCGCGTTGACGTCGCCGTCATCCGCGATCTTCTGGAAATCGGCATCCTTCTTGAGCTTCTCTGCCGTGCTCTCGACCTTGGACGGATCGTCCATCTCAATTGCAAACGAAGCCGGCAGCGGGTTCTGGCCATCGAGCGCGCTCATGGTGGCGTCGGCGTTGCCCGACATCTTGCTCGTATACTCGGCCAGCGCGTCGTCCTTGTCCTTATAGGTCACGGACTTGACGTTATTCCACGTCTTAAGTTCGGCCTCAAAAGCCTGAACATCGGCCTGATCGGCGTCATCACTAATGAACGCGTTGATGACAACCTGATCCTCGACGGTGCCGATCACGGAGTTCAGCATCGCGGAGCCCATGATGAACAGGCCGATGATAAACAGCGAAAGGAAGATCGTGATGACGGCGCCGAGCGAGGTAGTCCAGTTACGGAAGAAGTGGCTGATTGCCTCTTTGAAGGAGTAGCCCACGTTAGTTGGTGCCATAGTTTCCGTAACCTCCCCTCTCCTGGTCGCGGATAACGTGACCGCCCTCGAGGGCGATCACGCGACGGTGCATGCTATCGACCATCTCGCGGTCGTGCGTGGCGACGATCACGGTGGTGCCGGTGCGGTTAATACGCTCGAGCAGCTTCATGATGCCCAGCGAGATCGCCGGGTCGAGGTTACCCGTGGGCTCGTCGCAGATCAGCAGCGGCGGACGGTTGACCATAGCGCGGGCGACGGCAACGCGCTGCTGCTCGCCACCGGAAAGCTGGTCGGGCAGCGAGTCCATCTGATCGGCCAGACCGACCAGACGCAGCACCTCGGGCACCTGGCTGCGAATGACGCCCTTGGGCTTGCCGATGCACTGAAGGGCAAACGCCACGTTTTCGTAGGCGGTCTTTTGCGGCAGAAGCTTAAAGTCCTGGAACACGGCGCCAATCTGGCGACGCAGGAACGGAACCTTGCGGTTCTTGATCTTCATGAGGTCCTGACCGGCAACCAGGATGCGGCCGCTCGTCGGCTTGACGTCGCGGTTGAGCGTCGACAGCAGCGTGGTCTTACCCGAACCGGAGTGACCGACCAGGAAGACGAACTCGCCCGGATAGATCTCGATGTTGATGTCGTCGAGTGCAGGCTTGTTGGGCTGTGCCGGATAGATCTTGGTGACATGCTCCATAAGGATAACGGGCTCGACACCGGCCTGCTTGGCCATCTTCTTGCGGCTGGCCTGCGGATCGATGGGCGCAAACACCGACGTAAAATCGGGGTTGTTGAGCGCGTTATCGAGGCTTGCGACCTCGGCCGCCTGATCGCTCTCGACCACCGGGGCAGCAGGCTGCGTGGGGTCGGGAATTGCGGCAAAGAGACCTGACTGTGCAGGCTGAGGAACCGGCGTCGCAGGGGCCAAGGGGTCGGGAATGCCGGCCATGGTAGGCTGCGGCGTGGCGGCACCAGCCTGAGGCTGCTCCACACGAGCGGTCACGACCTGAACGGGCTCAAAACCCGCCGTGCCGGAAAGCGCGACATCGCTGTTGGGATTGTAGGCAAAGGGATCGGATGCCGGCTGTGCCTGATCTGCCGGCTGAGCGGGGGCCTGAGCAACAGGCTGGCCCTCTGAATCCGGAGTGGCGAAACGACTGCCCTGGACGCCTGCCTGCGTCTTGGGGGCATCATCGCCCGCACCGGAGGTACGGAAGTGGTTACCCACTGGTGCTCCTTATCGTCGTGCGTTTAAACTACATGAGCGCTTAGTATTTTAGCAGCATTAGCTTTGCTGCACATAAGAAGCATGGCCGTGTTTGGGTCCCTCCGGCCGGGCACAGGGTTACTCTCCAAATCGTCCTCGGACATGTCGGAGCCTCCGCTGCGCACTACGTGCGGCGGGGACTCCTCCGTCCTGCGGAAAGATTTGGAGAGTAACCCTGTGCCCGGCCTGCGGCTACTAAGGGGCCGCCGCATTTATCTTGGAGTGCTGCATATACAAAGTTAGAAGGGTCTGAATTGCGCTTTGTCGATATATGCCCTTTTTCCTGATGGGACCGTGCTTGAGGGGCGTCTTCATGAGTTGCGGTGAAATAGGGACTGTTTTACCAGTTAAAAGGTCTAATCAGTCCCTATTTCACCGCAACTGAAACAGGGGCGCTCTCCAAGAGAGCGCCCCTGCCGGGTTTCCATAGTTCTGGCGAAGCAGTCCTTGAGATCCGCCTTGCCTTATGCCAAGAACTCCTTGGTGGTCGCCACGATGTTGGCGGCGTCCAGGCCATACTTGTGCAAGAGCTCGGCACCCGGGCCGGACTCGCCAAAGGTGTCGTTGACGCCGATCTTCTTGAGGGGCGTCGGGCACTGCTCGCACAGGACGTCGGCAACGGCGCTGCCCAGGCCACCGATTACAGAATGCTCCTCGACGGTCACGACGTGGCCGGTCTTGGTGGCGCTCTTGACGATCAGGTCGGCATCGATGGGCTTGATGGTGTGCATGTTGATGACCTCGGCATCGATGCC
>CABUVH010000088.1 GCA_902494935.1 uncultured Collinsella sp. | reverse complement strand
CTGTTACTGAAGCGCCTGCGCGCCCAGGGCCAGGCAGCCCATGATGCCCTGCTTGCCCTCAAGGCTGTTGTTGACAATATAGGTATCGATGTCGTTGACCTCGGGCGTGACGATATAGCCGTTGAGCATCTCGGCACACTTTTTGCGTGCGAGCGGCACGATGGGGGTGTGGTCGGCCACGCCGCCACCGATGATGATCTTTTGCGGCGCGTAGCACAGCGTGTAGGTCATGAGCGCCTGTGCCAGATAGCCTGCGAGCAGGTCCATGGCCTCCGGGTCATCGGCCATGTCTCCGGCGCTCTTGCCATCCCAGCGCTTTTTAACGCCGGGGCCGGCGATGAGGCCCTCGAGGCAGTTGTCGTGGAAGGGGCAGGCGCTATGCTCGCCGATGGTGTCGCGCGGGTCGCGCGTGACCAGGATGTGGCCAGCCTCGGGATGCATCATGCCGTGCACGAGCTGGCCGCCCGAGAGCACACCGGCGCCCACGCCGGTGCCGATGGTCAGGTAGACCACATCGGTGAGGCCCTGGGCGCAACCAAAGGTGACCTCGCCCAGGCAGGCGACGTTGACGTCGGTGTCGTAGCCGCAGGGGACCTTGAGCTCGTTTTGGATGGTGCCCAGCAGGTCAAAGTAACGCCATGCGGTCTTGGGCGTCTCCAAGATCTTGCCGTACTGGGGCGAGGCAGGGTTGACCGCGGTGGGGCCAAAGGCGCCGATGCCCAGGGCGGCGATGTCCTTGTCTGCAAACCATGCATTGACGGCCTCAACGGTCTCCTGCGGGGTCGTGGTCGCGATCTGCTCACGCTCCAGGACCGTACCGTCCGCATAGCCCGTGGCGCACACCATCTTGGTGCCGCCGGCCTCGAGCGCTCCGATAAGCTGTTGTTCTGCCATGGTATTCCTCCCTTTCGGACGAGTTGCTCCGTGACTAAAGTATAGCGCTCTAAACAAGTTAAGAAAGCGCTATAAAAAGAAGCCCTTCAACGCGGCGGGCGATGAGGGGCTTCTTTGGTTGCTTTAGTTGCCGGGCCGTCCTTACCCGCGCGGCTTGATTTTATCACGTAGCGACTTGAGGTTCTCCAGCGCGGCGTTGAGCGTTTCGTCTCGCTTGGCAAAGTGGAAGCGGATCAGATGGTTGACGGGCTCGCGGAAGAAGCTCGAGCCGGGCACGGCGCCCACGCCCACCTTGGATGCGAGGTCCTCGCAGAATTCGAGGTCGCTGTCATAGCCAAACTCAGAGATGTCCATCATGACGTAGTAGGCGCCCTGCGGCACGTTATGCTCAAGACCGATGCTATCGAGCCCCTGGCAGAACAGGTCGCGTTTGGCGGTGTAGAGGTCGAGGACCTCATCGTAATAGCTGTCGTCGAAGTTGAGGGCGGTGACAACGGCTTCCTGCAGGGGAGCGGCGGCACCCACGGTGAGAAAGTCGTGGACCTTCTTGATGCGCTCGGTGATCTGGGCCGGGGCGATGGTGTAGCCCAGACGCCAGCCGGTGATGGAGTACGTCTTAGACAGCGAGCTGCAGCTGATGGTTCGCTCGAACATGCCGGGCAGCGTGGCCATATAGACGTGCTCATGGGGCGCGTAGACGATGTGCTCGTAGACTTCGTCGGTGATGCAGTACGCGTCGTACTTTTTGCACAGGTCGGCGATAAAGGTGAGCTCTTCGCGCGTAAAGACCTTGCCGCAGGGGTTGGAAGGGTTGCACAGGACGATGGCCTTGGGGTCGTTGTCGCGGAAGGCAGCCTCGAGCGCCTCGCGGTCAAAGTCGAATGTGGGCGGGTTGAGCGGCACATAGATGGGCTCGGCACCCGAGAGAATGGTGTCAGCGCCGTAGTTCTCGTAGAACGGCGAGAAGATGACGACCTTGTCTCCGGGGTTCGTAACCGTCATCATGGCGGCCATCATGGCCTCGGTGGAGCCGCAGGTGACCACGATATTCTGGTTGGGGTCGATCGGCATGCCCATAAAGTGCTCCTGTTTGGCGGCGAGCGCCTCGCGCATGGCCTGGGAGCCCCAGGTAATGGAGTACTGGTGGTAGAGCGGCTTGGGGTCGGCGGCGATGGTGCTCAGGCTGTTGAGCAGCTGCGCCGGAGGATCGAAGTCGGGGAAGCCCTGCGAGAGATTGACGGCATCGTACTTATTGGAGATGCGTGTCATGCGGCGGATGACCGAATCGGTAAATGTTGCCGTGCGGTTGGAGAGTTCTTTCATGCCGGTCCTTTCGAGGATTTGCAGTGGGGCAAGTTTACTCCTATGGAACCGGTGGGAATTGCTCGAAACGCGCTCGAAAAACTCTTTTCAAAATTCTTGAAAATTGGGGCTTGCATCGCGTGGCGTTCCTTGCAATAATAGTCGAGCGCGAAGCGCACAGGACACGGTGGGTGTAGCTCAGTTGGCTAGAGCGACGGGTTGTGGTCCCGTAGGTCGAGGGTTCGAGTCCCTTTACCCACCCCAGTTCTTGCTTCGTGTTGATATCGGGTCGTTAGCTCAGTTGGTAGAGCAGGGGACTCTTAATCCCAAGGTCCAGGGTTCGAACCCCTGACGGCCCACCACACGATATCTCCTCTAAAGTCCGCCATAACGGACTTTAGCTTTGGGTCGTTAGCTCAGTTGGTAGAGCAGGGGACTCTTAATCCCAAGGTCCAGGGTTCGACCCCCTGACGGCCCACCCAAAGATCGTTAAAGCGACTGGCTTAGGCTGGTCGCTTTTTTGTTGACCTCGCACGGGGTCGAACCCGTCGGGGCGCGGAGCTGAGGAAATGCGTAAGCATTTGCCAGCGCAGCGCGCAAGGCGCGAAGCGCCGCAGTGACCGCCTGCGCAGCAGGCTGACCCCCTGACGGCCCACCCAAAGATTGTTAAAGCGACTGGCTCAGGCTGGTCGTTTTTTGTTGACCTCGCATGGGGTCGAACCCGTCGGGGCGCGAAGTTGGGGAAACTGCACCGTGATTCCCTTAGGGAAACACGGCTAAAGCCCCATAAACGTGCTCTCCTTATGAGAATTATGCTCACGGGGCTCGATGCATGTTGAGAAGTTGTGATCAAACTCAAAGTGAGAATCGATTTAGTCTGCTCGATAGTGCGAACCTAAGCTTTCAGTTCGCTTGCGCATGGCTTTGACCATTTCCTGTGCTAGTCGAATCTGCGATTGCAGGCGGGCGAGGGCTGCGACTTCGCTGTCCTGGGCTTTCTGTGTGCTCAAGGTCGTTGTCTCCGTCTTCAAGCCCTCAAGCTCGTGTAGTGCCTCGGATAGGCCCGTCTCGGTTCGGTTGATCATGCAATAGGTGCTCATCGTGTGCTTAAGGCCGTGTGTCAGGCGTTCAGCATCTGTTGTGGCAATGCCGTAGTGGGGGAGGTCGATATCCGCCTTCGGGGCCATCTCAGGTGCATTCTGCGCTGCAAGGGCTGCCGATGCGCCTGCGATGCGCCCGAACACGATGCCGTTGGCGCTTGACAAGCCACCGATGCGGTCGGCGCCGTGCATACCGCCTGTTGCCTCGCCGCAGGCGTAGAGGCCCTCAACACCCGTGTATGCGGTCTTATCGATCTTGATACCGCCGTTAGCGGCGTGGGCATACATCGCAACGCGCATCTCGTCAGTCGGGGCGATGCCGTGCTCGTCTTGCAGCCAGGTGGCAAAGGTCTGCACAAACTCTGGGATATCCTCGCGGGGGAAGTCGTAGTGGAGTGCCAGGCCTTCGACACCTGCCTGATCGATGACGAGATCGATAGCGCGGGAGGCCAAGCGTGACGTGAAAGGACCATATCCAGAGCGCTGCTCGAGCAGGTCGTCCAGCTTGTCGTCTGCAATATCTACCGGCTGGTCTACATGTACGTAGCGCCAGGTTTTCTCGTTGAAGACCAAGTTGCGCTTGGGCTCGATGAAGCCGGGCATCATCTGCATGAACTCTATATTAGTAAGTGTTGCGCCGTGCGCGAGTGCGATGGCCTGCGAGGAACTGAGCACATCAGCCGACGTAAGGCTGCGCTCGAACAGGCCGCCTGTGCCACCGGCTGCGATGACCGTGGCCTTGGCAGCAAAGGGCACGATTCGATTTTCGGTAAGGTCGTAGAGTACGGTTCCGGTTATTCTGCCGTTCGTGTCCTCAACAAGGTCGATAAGCTCATGGCGGGGGAGCAGGCGAATGCCGAGCGACTCGATCCAGGTCGTCAGAGCGTCCTCAAGGGGCTTGCGGGTGAGGCCGCGCCACATGCGCGTCTTGTGGTCAAAGCAGGGGATAAATTGCTTTTGTTGAGCACTCTTGGCGCTTTGCGGACGCTGGAGCTCAACGCCCAGGTCTTGCTCGAGCCAGTCAATCGCTTGGGGAATGCCGTGGACGAACGCTTGGACGAGTTCGGGGTCGGCAACGCCGCCGCCGACGGCCAGGATGGTGTCGATGAGGTCCTGCTCGTCGTCTTCGTTAACGGGTCCGATAAGCCCTAGGCCCCAGGTTCCGGAGAAGAAGCTCGATCCACTCATAGTCTTGCCGGCGCTTGCCACAGTGACGGTTGCACCCGTGCGTGCCGCTTCGATGGCGGCGCAAAGGCCTGCAATGCCAGATCCAATTACCAGTACATCAGTCGATTCCATCGGATTCCTTTCTCGTCCGGCGCATTGTCGCACGGGTGATCGGCAATGGGGCCGCAAAGACTCGGCAAATCGGTAAAGGGCAAATATGGCAGGTGGGCGTCATGGACGCTCTGACGCTCCATCTCATCACATCTTGTATTTCGCCCCAACTGATATATCGGCATTAGCTACCCTGCGACAGCGCAAACAAAAAGAGCCGCTACCTGGGTGGGTAGCGGCTCCAAAGCTCAACTATATGAGCATCGCGCGGGCGCGATTAGGCCTTGAGGGCCTCCTCGACGGCGACAGCGCAGGCGACGGTGGCACCGACCATGGGGTTGTTGCCCATGCCGATGAGACCCATCATGTCAACGTGCGCAGGCACGGAGGAAGAACCGGCGAACTGGGCGTCGGAGTGCATACGGCCCATGGTGTCGGTCATGCCGTAAGAGGCAGGGCCGGCGCCCATGTTGTCCGGGTGCAGGGTACGACCAGTGCCGCCACCAGAAGCGACGGAGAAGTACTTCTTGCCAGCCTCGAGGCGCTCCTTCTTGTAGGTGCCAGCGACGGGGTGCTGGAAGCGCGTGGGGTTGGTGGAGTTACCGGTGATCGAGATGTCGACGTTCTCGTGCCACATGATGGCAACGCCCTCGCGGACGTCGTCGGCGCCGTAGCAGTTGACGGCGGCGCGGGGACCATCGGAGTAGGGGATGGTCTCGACGACCTTGAGCTCGCCCGTGAAGTAGTCGAACTGGGTCTTCACGTAGGTGAAGCCGTTGATGCGGGCGATGATCTGAGCAGCGTCCTTGCCCAGACCGTTGAGGATGACGCGCAGCGGCTTCTTGCGAGCCTTGTTGGCGTTCAGAGCCAGGCCGATAGCACCCTCAGCGGCAGCGAAGGACTCGTGACCGGCCAGGAAGGCGAAGCACTCGGTGTCGTCGGAGAGCAGCATAGCGCCCAGGTTGCCGTGGCCCAGACCGACCTTGCGGTCCTCGGCGACGGAGCCGGGAACGGTGAAGGCCTGGATGCCCTCGCCGATGATGGCGGCAGCCTCAGAAGCGGACTTGGCGCCACGCTTGACAGCGAGAGCGCAACCGAGGGTGTAGGCCCACTCGGCGTTCTGGAAGGCGATGGACTGGGTGTTGTTGACGATCTCACGCGGGTTGAAGCCCTTGTCGGTGCAGATCTGCAGAGCTTCCTCGAGGGAGGCGATGCCGTTGTCGGCGAGGCACTTGTTGATCTTGTCAGCGCGGCGCTCGTAACCTTCGAACGTAACAGTCATAGTTATTTCCCTCCCTTTCTACTCGTGAACCGGGAACACGCTGGCGACGGAGTGAGTCTCCTCGTCGGTGCGCGGGTCGATGTACTTGGCAGCATTCTCCCACTGACCATAGTGGCCCATAGCGCCAGCGATGGCCTCCTCGGGGGTCTTGCCGGCCTTGACGGCGTCGGTGAACTTGCCGAGGTTCAGGAACTCGAATGCGATGATCTCGTTCTTGTCGTTGAGAGCCATGCGGGTGACGTAGCCCTGAGCGAGCTCGAGGTAACGAGCGCCCTTGGCCTTGGTGCCGAACATGGTGCCGACCTGAGAGCGAAGGCCCTTGCCGAGGTCGTCGAGGGAGGCGCCCACGGGCAGGCCGCCCTCGGAGAACGCGGTCTGGCTGCGGCCGTAAACGATCTGCAGGAAGATCTCGCGCATAGCAACGTTGATGGCGTCGCAGACGAGGTCGGTGTTGAGGGCCTCGAGGATGGTCTTACCGGGAAGGATCTCGGAAGCCATGGCGGCAGAGTGGGTCATGCCCGAGCAGCCGATGGTCTCAACGAGGGCCTCCTCGATGATGCCGTCCTTGACGTTCAGCGTGAGCTTGCAGGCGCCCTGCTGAGGTGCGCACCAACCCACACCGTGCGTAAGACCGGAGATGTCGGAAATCTCCTTAGCCTGGACCCACTTGCCCTCCTCGGGGATGGGTGCGGGGCCGTGGTATGCACCCTTGGCAACGGGGCACATGTTCTCCACTTCCTGTGAGTACTGCATGCCTCTCCTCTCTATCGTGTTGGCGTCCCGTCTGGGGGTCGTGGCTGGCGATTGCCGGGCGACCCTTCGAAAGGGACATGACATGCAGCCCCTATAATACCGCGAAATGCACGGAATATTCGGCGAACGGCTCAGTTTTCGTAGCGAGAAGTCCGGAAGTTTTAATTGAAACGGTTTAACTCTATGTTCTGTGGTCGCGAACTTCCGTAGAGGGGGTCCGTCTTTGGCAAGCTTTTGGGCAGCTCTTGTAAGCGTTGCGGGGGTTGACCTGTTGCAACGGTGCCGTTCGCCGCCTGTTTACTGCCTTTGGCCGCGCGAGCGAATTGTTTTGCGTGAATGTTTTGATGGCACGCTTCAATCGTGCTGTATTGGATGGCAAGCAGATCCCGGCGAAGGGAGCGCCATGCAGCGCGTTTGGAGAACGGTTACCGGCTTTTACCATGTCTGTGCCCGCGGTACGGGCAAGCAGCTCATCTTTGAGGGCGATGAAGACCGGTGGGAGTTCTTGGAGCTGATGCGTGAGTGCTGCCGCAAGGCGGGCGTGACGGTTATCGCCTGGTGCCTTATGGGCAATCACGTGCGTCTGGTGCTTGCAGATTACGAGGACGCGATGAGCGCGGCGATGCACCGGCTGCTTTTGACGTACGCGCGGCGGTTCAATAAACGCACGGGGCGCACAGGGCATCTGTTCCAGAACCGTTTTGACCGGCGCTCGCTCGATACCGACTGGCAGGTGATGGAGGCTATTCGCTCCGTTCACGCCGATCCGCAGGAGGCGGGCATGAGCCTAATCGAGCGTTACCCCTGGAGCAGCTTTGCGGAGCATCTGCGCGCTTACGACAGTGATGCGGCAGATGCCACGAGGGGATTTTCCGATCCTTCTTGCGTGCTTGAGCTTTTTGGTTCTGCCGAGGCCTTTGCTGCCTATTCGCTTTCGACGCCCGACAGCGGCGAACCGGCGCTGCGCGATATGAAAGAGACGGAGTGGGAACGCCACGCCTTTGCCAACAAGTTGGCGAAGGAGCTAGGGGTTCCGCTCAACGGGGTTAAAACTGTACCGCCGGCGCAGCGCGATACCGTTATTGTTGGATTGAACAATGCCGGCTTTACAGTGCGTCAGATTGAGCGGTATACCGGGATTGGCAAAAGTACCGTCTCTCGTATCGTGCGCGCCCGCGCGCGAACGGCGATGCGGGCTGGCGGAAACGTGATGTAGGGTCGCCTGTTCACCGCAGCTGGGGTCGTCCATACGCCGCAACCAGCGTTCAAAAGCTTGGTACGGTAACTGCACTTCTTAATATGCATAGAACAATCGTCATCTTGCATAAAATAACAGCTCAGTCCGGGTTTGCCCGTGCCTACCCCCGTCTGCGCCGTGCAAAAAACGGAGTTTTCAGCATCGTGGTGCTGTCGGCACTGCCACAATCTTGCAACACACGGGCCCCTAAGCTATTGATCCCTGCCGTTGCACCCCCGGAGTATGTGCCTGCGTCCCGTCAGACCGCGATGTCTGGTCTAAAACACAATATTTATGCGCCTGGAGACGTTGATTAACGCTTCCGATGCGTATGCACACAGCTTGGCGTGCTGAATACTCGCAAAAATGCACGCAGCATCCTATGGGACCCTTCTGCGGCAGGCGCGAAGCGAGTCGGAGCTCAGCAGAACGGGGCTTGGCGCATTGCTTGGCGGGTCCGGGGCCCTGCCG
>CABUVH010000087.1 GCA_902494935.1 uncultured Collinsella sp. | reverse complement strand
GTCCCATTTAATATTTATAAATATGCAGGTCAGCGAGGTGCTAGCGATGTGCTAGCGATGTGCTAGCGGATGCGCCGCCAGATAGACCTCGGTCAGTTGCGTTCGGTCGACATGCGTGTAGACCTGCGTGGTCGAAATATCGGCATGGCCCAAAATCTCCTGCAGCACACGCAGGTCGGCACCGCCCGCGAGCATGTGGGTGGCAAAGGAGTGGCGCAAGGTATGGGGATGGAGCCCCACCAGCCCCACCTGACGCCCATACCGCTCGCATATCGCATGCACGGCCTGGCGCGACAGGCGACGTCCGTTCTTATTTAAAAAAACCGCCGAGGTCTCGGTTCCGCGGGCATGGGCCGCCAAGCGAGAACGTCCCTCAGTTACATAGAGCGTCAGAGCTCGCGCCGCGCTTCCCACCAGTGGGGACAGGCGTTCCTTTGAGCCCTTACCGCGAACGAGTACAAAACCATCGTCAATATGGATATCGCCCACATCGAGCCCAACCAGCTCACTCACACGCAAACCGCATCCGTAGAGCACTTCCAAGATGGCATGGTCGCGCAGTCCCATCTCGCCCTCGGGAAAGTCTTGATCGAGCAGCGCCGAGACATCCTCCACCGATAGATACTCCGGCAAACGCTCAGCCTTTTTAGGCAGGCGCAACGCCGCCGTTGGATTTTGGGCCACAGCCCCATCGCGCACCAAAAAGGCATGCAGGCCCTTCACGGCCGCAAGCGCACGCTCCACCGAGGCATCGGAATAGCCCCCATCGCGACGGTCGGCGACAAAGCCCTCCACGACCTGACGAGTCACCTCTTCAAAAGACACAATACCCGCCCGCTCCAGATAGGCGCAGTACGTCGTCAGGTCACGACGATAGGCCGCAATCGTGTTGCGCGCCAAACCCCGCTCGACCGCGAGGTAATCGAGATACTCCCCCGCCGCCACGGCGAGCGACGAGGGAGTAGCTTCGGTATGTTCTTTGTTCGCCGGCACCCTTAGTCCGTAGCGAGGTTCATGGGCGTCACCTGCAGGCGATCGACACCCTCGTGCTGACCGATCGAGGCACGCACGAACTCTCGGAACAACGGCTGCGGGTTGGTCGGGCGGCTCTTGAACTCGGGGTGAGCCTGGGTTGCCACATACCACGGATGCACGTCGCGCGGCAGCTCGACCATCTCGACCAGGCGCTCGTCGGGCGACAGACCCGAGATAACCAAGCCGGCGTCCTCGAGCTGGTCACGGAAAGCGTTGTTGAACTCAAAGCGGTGACGGTGACGCTCGTAGACGAGTTCCTCACCATATGCCTCGCGAGCAAGGGTATCGGCGGCGAGCTTGCACGGATAGGCGCCCAGGCGCATGGTGCCGCCCTTCTCGGTCACGTCCTCCTGCGAGCTCATCAGATCGATGACGCTATACGGACCGTCCGGATCAAACTCGGAGGAGCTGGCACCGGCAAGGCCAACGACATTGCGGGCGAACTCGCACACGGCGACCTGCATACCCAGGCAAATGCCCAGATACGGAATCTTGTGCTCACGGGCAAACTCGGCCGCGAGGATCTTGCCCTCCAGGGCGCGCTTGCCAAAGCCGCCGGGGACCAGGATGCCCGAGGCGTCGCCCAGAACCTCGGAGACATTCTGCTCGTCGAGGCTCTCGCCGTCGACCAGCTGGACGTCCACATGGCGATCGTAGAAGACGCCCGCATGGTGCAGGGCCTCGATAACCGACAGGTACGCATCGGGCAGCTGCGTGTACTTACCCACGACGGCGATCTTCACCTTGTCGGCGTGATGGTTGGCGTGATTCTGTTTGCGCAGGAACTCGTTCCACTCGCTCATGTCGCGCTCACGCGGATCCAGACCCAGGCGCTCGCAAATGCGCAGGTCAAAGTCCTGCTCGGCAAGCAGCTGCGGAACATCGTAAATGCTCGCGCAGTCCTCGTTGGTAAAGACGCAATCGGTGTCGACGTCGCAGAAGCTTGCGATCTTTCCGCGGATAGCGTCATCGATATGGTGGTCGGAGCGCAGCACGATGATATCGGGCTGGATGCCAAAGCTGCGGAGCTCCTTGACGGAATGCTGCGTGGGCTTGGTCTTGACCTCATGGGCGGCGGCGATATAGGGAACGAGCGACACGTGGATGTAGCAGACGTTCTCGGGGCCGGCCTCCTTGCGGTACTGACGGATGGCCTCGACAAACGGTTGGGACTCAATGTCGCCGATCGTGCCGCCCAGCTCGGTGATGACTACATCGGAGCCGGTCTGCTCCTCGACGCGGCGGAACTTGTCCTTAATGGCATTGGTGACGTGGGGAATCACCTGCACGGTACCGCCCAAAAAGTCGCCGCGACGCTCGCGGGCGATTAGGCTTTTGTAGATGGCACCGGTCGTAAAGTTGGAATCGCGGGTCAGGTTCTCATCAATAAAGCGCTCGTAATGACCCAGGTCCAGGTCGGACTCGTAGCCGTCCTCGGTAACGAAGACCTCACCATGCTGGAACGGGCTCATGGTACCGGGGTCGACGTTCAGATACGGGTCGGCCTTCTGCATCGTTACTTTGTAGCCACGCGACTTGAGCAGACGGCCCAGCGAGGCCGCGGTGATACCCTTGCCCAGGGACGAAACCACGCCACCGGTTACGAACACATGCTTGGTCATATTGAGTTACCTGCGCTTCCCGTAGAAGTTGTTTATCCACATCTTACGGGTCTTCATTGTAATACTCGCGCCGCGGACCGTTCGCAATTTTTCTCGCGTGCGATTGCATTTCTCATTCTTGAAACAAAACGCCGCCCGGTTTCCCAGGCGGCGTCGCTATGGCAAGGGTTACATGCTGCTATCGATCAGCAGCCTCGTCCTCAAGCATTTCTTGAACGAGCATGCCGGTACGGACGCCCTCAAGATACCACTCGCCACGTTCGGTGAGGCAAATGCCATTTGCAAGCTGACCGCCGTCTTCGCTATAACGCGAGACGACATCAATCATGCCTTCGGAATCCAAGCGATCGATTGCGGCGCGGGCACGATACGGCGAAACCCCCACGCGCTCGGCAAGCGTTTTGCGCGAGAAACCATACGGCCCGCCATTGTCTTTGGTTTGCTGGTCGATCTCCATCAACACCAGCACCTCGACACGCTTCATATCGTTGACACTCGCACGACCCTTGCCCGCCATAGCAGCCTCCTCAAACCGAGCACGAGCATCTAACGCGCCGTGCGCGACCGACACACCTCACGATGGCAGGTAATATCCATCATGCGGCATCCCGCTAAGGATGAAACAGTTACGGTTATTGTATACCGCTCAAATTGTCTCTAGGCAGGTAAACAGCTATTTTTCGCCGAAATAGGCGCTTTATTGATCAAAAAGCCGTACCGGGCGCTAACCCGATACGGCCAAAATGCAATGCAATTACCGCGGTGCTTCAAACTTAGCGATGGAAGAAACCGCGGCGCTCAAACTTGGGCTCACAGCACACGTTGATACCAAGTTTGCGCAGTACCGTCTCGTCCGTCGGCGAGATAATCACGCTAAAGAAGGCATCGCAACCGCGCAGCTGCTCCAGGCCCGAAAGGACGCGAGCGGCCGTCTCACTCGTGGCCGAGGTGATCGACAGCGCCATAAGTGTCTCGTCGGTGTGGAGGCGCGGGTTTTTGCTGCCCAGGAAATGCGTCTTGAGCTTGCTGATGGGCTCGATCGCCTCATCGCTAATGACCTCGAGCTCAAGGTCGACGCCCGAGACATGCTTGAGGGCGTTCATAATGAGCGAACTTGCGGCACCCAGGCGCGTGGAGGTCTTACCGGTCACCACGGAGCCATCGGGCATGACCATGGCACCCACGGGACCACCCGTCAGTTGCTCCCTGGTGAGGGCCGCCGAGCGCGCCGGTGAGTAGTTCTTATCGATGCCGGCTTTCTTCATAATAATCTTGAGACGGTCGACTTGCTCATCGCCCACGCCGGTACGGCGCACATTTTCGACCGCGGTAAAGTAGCGGCGGACGATCTCCATCTTGGAAGCGTCGCGGCAGGCATCGTCATCGGTGATGGCAAAGCCGACCATATTGACGCCCATGTCCGTAGGACTCTGGTAGGGGCTCTTGCCCAGAATCTTTTCCATCAGAGCACGGACCACCGGGAAGGCCTCGACGTCGCGGTTGTAGTTGACCGTGGTCTTGTTGTAGGCCTCAAGGTGGAACGAATCGATGATATTGGCGTCATCGAGGTCAGCCGTGGCGGCCTCGTAGGCAATATTGACCGGATGCGTCAGAGGAAGATTCCAGACCGGGAAGGTCTCGAACTTGGCATAGCCGGCGGCGGTACCGTGCTTATGCTCGTGATACAGCTGCGAGAGGCAAGTGGCGAGCTTGCCCGAGCCGGGGCCGGGTGCCGTCACGACAACGAGCGGACGCGTGGTCTCGACAAACTCGTTCTTGCCGTAGCCATCATCGGACACGATCAGATCGACATCGTGCGGGTAGCCCTCGATGGGATAGTGCAGCTTGGCAGGAATGCCGAGCGCGTTCAGGCGGTTGCGGAACACATCGGCAGCAGGCTGGCCGGCGTACTGGGTGATGACCACAGCCGCGACGGCAAAGCCGTTGCCGCGGAACAAGTCAACCAGGCGCAGCACATCCTCGTCATAGGTAATGCCAAGGTCACCGCGAGCCTTGTTTTTCTCGATGTGGTTCGCGTTGATCGCGATGATAACCTCGACATCGTCGGCGATGCTCTTGAGCATGCGGAACTTGCTGTCCGGTTCAAAACCCGGCAGCACGCGGCTCGCATGATAGTCATCGAACAGCTTGCCGCCAAACTCCAAATAGAGCTTGCCACCAAACTGCGAGATGCGCTCCTTAATGTGAGCAGCCTGCAGCTCGATATACTTCGCGTTGTCGAAACCCTGGCGCATATATGGCTCCCGTCCCGTTTCCATTTAATGTCCTAGGCGATTATAACGGAGCAGACCCTCCTCAACGCACTTCCCCTGCACCAACAAAGGGAATGTCGCAGGTTGAGCATAAGTCAGCGAATGAGCACCAGTGCGGGCAAGCTGTCCCCCTGCACCAAAAATGGCAGTGCCGCAGGTGGAACAAAAGTCAGCGAAAGCCCGCCAGAACGAGCAAGGTGACGTGAAAGAGGAGGACATGGCGCAAAGCAATCTGACACCTTTGCCCCAACAATGGCAGCGCCGCAGGATGAGCATAAGTCAGCGAACGGGCTCCAGAGCGAACAAATTGGCATGAAAAGAGGCCGGCATAGACCTTTTGGTCATGCCGGCCTCTTTGAATGACAAGTTGTCGCTCTGGTGCCCGTGCAGCGTCGACCGGTTCCGCGGTTTGGTAAAACCGCGGAACAAAAAGGCGCCCCCTCCCGCGCACGGAACGGGAGGGGGCTAAAGGTAGGAGTCTACCGGTGGGTTGACCCCACCGGACAGACGATGACCAGGTGATCCTCTACAGGATCGTCAAGGTTTCCGTGGGGTACCCGTTGGGTACTTAGAGCAGCACGCAGGCGACGGTCAGGATGACGGCGCAGACGACGGAGAGCGCGACGATGAGCTTAAGGGCAAACTTGAGCCAGGTCGTCCACTCGATCTTGGCCAGGGCGAGACCGCCCATGATGGCGCCGGAGGTCGGGGTGAACAGGTTCACGACACCGATGGCGGCGGAGAAGATCATGACCATGACCTCGGGCGAGAAGCCAAGCTTAACAGCCAGCGGTCCCATGATGGGCATGGAGACGGTAGCCATACCAGAGGTCGAGGGGATCAGGAAGGACAGGCCGAAGTAGACCAGGAAGCTCATGGGAGCGAAGATCACGCCGGACAGGCCAGCCAGGGCATTGGCGGCAGCGTCGAGGACGAAGACGTCGAGGCCGGTGTTAGCCATGAGGACGGAGATACCACGGGCGAGGGCGATAACGAGAACAACGGACATCATGTCGGCAGCGCCGGTGATGAAGGTGTTGACGATCTGCTTCTCGGACAGGCCACCGATGATACCGATCAGGACGGCCATGAGGAAGAACCAGGTGGAAGCCTCGTCGAAGTACCACTGGCCAATGGGCAGGCCGGTGATCAGGGCAGACCAGCCCTGGACGACGGCGTTACCATCGGCGTCGTAGACAGCGCCAGCGTCGAAGAAGTTGGCGACGCCCTCGTTGAGATCGGCTAGCGGAATGAAGCCGACGATCATGACGACGAAGGTGAAGGCGAAGGCGATCAGAACACCCTTCTGACGACCGGTGAGCTTGACCTCCTTGTGGACCTCGGAAGCAGCCTTGCCGTGAGCCTCTTCGGCGTCCTTGAGCTCCTGCATCGACAGGATGGTGGAACCCTTGTCAGCCTTGACCTTCTTGGCATAGTTCATCACGAAAACGATGGACATAGCGGTAGTGACAATCCACAGGACGGCACCGAGGCCGATGATGATGGACTGGTTGACCTCAATGCCAACGCCGGTCAGAGCGTCGACGGCAGCGCCGACGGCGAACGGGTTAACCGTGGAGCCCAGGCAGCCGCAGCCAGCGCCGAGCAGGACGGTAGCGGCGCCGACCATGGGGTCGAAGCCAGCGGCCATCATGGTAGCGGCGAGCAGGGCGTAGAAGGGAACGGTCTCCTCGCACATACCATAGGTGGTACCACCGAGGGAGAAGATGAGCATAAGGACAGGAACGAGCATGATCTCGTTGCCCTTAAGCTTCTGCACCAGAACGGCGATGCCGTTGTCCAGAGCGCCGGTCTCGGTCATCATACCGAGGAAGCCGCCCAGGATCATAACGAAGAGGCAGACGGGCAGAGCGTCAGCGAAGCCCAGGATCGGGGCGGTGCAGAAATCGCTCAGGCGGGCTGCAGTAACCGCGCCGCCGGACGTGCCGGAGACGATAACGGTAATCACTGCAACAATTGCCAGCAGAGCTAGAAGAATGGTGAACGATGAAGGCATACCGCGCTTTTTCTTAGCGGTCTCAGTCATGGTTCTCATCCCCCCTTCATAAATCATTTAACTTTCTCGCGCTAAGCGGATCTTCCGTGCCGTGCCCACCGCCCGACGCGAGATATTTACCAGACAAAGCCGCTCGGGGTGTGCAGCAAGACACCCCGAGCGAGATGCTAGATGCTCTTACTTGAGCGTGGCGTACATGACAGCCTTGATGGTGTGCATGCGGTTCTCGGCCTCGTCGAAGACCTTGGAAGCGGGGCTCTCGAAGACCTCGTCGGTGACCTCCTGCTCGGTGATGCCGAACTGCTCGCACTTCTCGGCGCCAATGGTGGTGTTGGTGTCGTGGAAGCTGGGCAGGCAGTGCAGGAAGATGGCACCCGGGTTGGCCATAGCCATGACCTCGGAGGTAACACGATACGGGGTAAGCTGAGCGATGCGCTCGGCCCAGACCTCGTCGGGCTCGCCCATGGAGACCCACACGTCGGTGTAGATAACGTCGGCACCGGTGACGCCGTCCTTGACGTCGGTGGTCAGCTTGATGGTGCAGCCGTTGGCCTCGGCGATGGGCTTGCAGGCCTCGATGACGTCGTCAGCGGGCATGCACTCCTCGGGGCCGCAGGCCACAAAGTTCATACCGAGCTTGGAGCAGACGACCATGAGGGAGCGAGCAACGTTGTTCTTGCAGTCGCCCATGAAGACGAGAGTCTTGCCCTTGATGTCGTAGTTGAAGTTCTCCTGGACGGTCAGGATGTCGGCGAGCATCTGGGTGGGATGCCACTCGGTGGTCAGGCCGTTCCAGACAGGCACGCCGGACTTAGCAGCGAGCTCCTCGACGTCGTCCTGGGCAAAGCCACGGAACTCGATGCCGTCATACATGCGGCCGAGAACGCGGGCGGTGTCCTCGATGGACTCCTTCTTGCCCATCTGCGACGAACCGGGATCGAGGTAGGTGACGCCCATGCCCAGATCCATGCCGCCGACCTCGAAGGCGCAGCGGGTACGAGTGGAGGTCTTCTGGAAGAGCAGAACGATGTTCTTGCCCTCGAGATAGCGGTGCGGAACGCCAGCGCGCTTCATATCCTTGAAGTTCTTGGATAGCTTGAGCAGGTACTCGATCTCCTCGGTGGTGAGGTCGAGAAGCTTGAGGAAGCTACGGCCGGAGAGGTTAACACCCATGGTTCGATTCCTTTCGAAGAAATGAATTACGTAAGTATTAGTGTTGCCCGTTTAACGGGCGAAGCCGGTGCGGTTGTAGGGGGACCGCACCGGAAACGGAAAGACTTAGAGGTCCTCGCGCCAGAAGGGCATGCTCATGCAGCGCGGGCCGCCGCGGCCGCGGGAGAGCTCGGCGGAGGGCACGACGAGAAGGTCCAGGCCCTCCTTGTACAGCACGTCGTTG
>CABUVH010000086.1 GCA_902494935.1 uncultured Collinsella sp. | reverse complement strand
CTTTCAAGAAAGAGAAGAGGCGGGGCATGCCCCGCCTCTTACACCACATCTCTGCGCGCTACCACGGTGATTGTTAGAAATAGATTTCAGATTGGCTTTTTCGAACTCATCTATTAAACGTCTTAGAAAAGTGGCTAATCCTTGATGGGATCGAATATAGCCTCGATGGGGATGAAATAATCACGTTGGCAACGCGCGGATTCAGACGATTTATTTCACTTCTTAGTGGCATGGCGCTTGCGCTTGTCATAGCCCTTGCCGTTGTTTCTTTTGCTCCCCGCGCATTTGGTTACATGCCCTTTGCCGTGCTCTCGGGATCTATGGAACCCGAGCTTCCCGTCGGCTCCATGGTGTTTGTTCACCAGGTTGACCCAACGAATATCGCCGTGGGCGACAATGCAACTTTTTACCGGTCGGACGGCGCCGTAGTGACCCACCAGGTGTACGAGGTCGACCCTGTGGCGCAGACGATCAGCACGCAGGGAATCGCAAACAAAAATGCAGATGGAACCATCGTGCACGACGCCGAGCAGACGCCTTTTTCACGCGTGATCGGCGTCGTTTCTTTTTGTGTCCCTTACCTGGGCTTCGTTAACGCATATTGCACGACGATGCCCGGTTTGCTTGTTGTGGTGGCCGTTCTGGCGCTGCTGGTCGCGGCGTCGATAGTGCTCGATCGGATGGTTTCCGACGAGCCTGCGGACAAGCATGCTCGCGCGCATGCGAGGGGGCGGCGTCCATAGCGGCAGGGGAGAGGTGTCGGCAACGGCAAGGGCCGTTGCCGGGGAAAACGATTCTCGAAAGGAAGAGAACGATGGAGAACAAGAGGAAAAAGCGCTACGGCATCATTGCCGCCTTGCTGCTGCTGGTACTGGCTGCCGGCGTGGGCACCTACGCCTGGCTGACGGCGCAGTCGAGCCTGACCAACAACTTCACCACTGCGGGCATCAACAAGCCCACTACCGATCCCGACCATCCGAATCAGCCGCTTCCGGATGATAACACTAAGGTCAACGGCAACCTGACCGAGACCAAATGGGTTAAGGACTCTAAGCTCGCCCCTGGCGTGTCTGTACCCAAGAATCCTAATGTCGGTATCGGCAAGGGATCCGAGGATGCATATGTGTACGTTTTCGTGAACAACAAGACGGCGCCTGCCGGGACCGCTGATTCCAAGACGACTTACTTCACCATTAACTCTGGCTGGAAGGCCGTTGATGCGACCGCCGTTGAGGGCGAGCCGACTCATTATCTCGGTGGCCTTTTCGTTTATGTTGGCGAAGGAACCGAGGCTACCCCGCTTATTGCCAGCAAGACTGAGGATAAGTGGACTGGCGAGCTGTTCAGCCAGGTGACTACGCCCAAGGACACCGAGCAAAAGGATTTCGCCAATCCTGCCACGATGGATGTCAACTGCTTCATTTACGCAGCAGACAATACCGCTGAGGGTTCGTCTGCGTCTGCCTTGACTGCTGCCACGGATTGGGCTAACGGCCTGAAGTAATCCCATCCCCCCACCGAGATCCCGGCCCGCTCCCCATCCCCATTTTCGGGTCGGGATCTCGGTCCCCCTTTGATCGACGATTGGCGAACGTAATGCTCAACAATCTTTCCGACAATCAGAAACGCACCTTGGCGCTTGCCGCGATGGCGCTGTTGGCCCTGGCGTGCCTGTGCGGCACGCTGGCTTTTACCGTTGATATGGTTCCGGCGAACAACGTCCTATCGTTTGGCAGCGTGAAGGTACGAGTCTGCGAATACACCCTAAACGAGCAAGGCGAAGAGATTCCGTTTGAGGCCAACGAGCACGGGGACTATCCCGACACCAAGGCCACGGGCTCTGACATTAGCCGCATCGTGCGCGTGGAGAATGCCGGCGCACAGCCCGAGTATATTCGCGCCCGTCTGCGCATGACGTCGGTGGCGTCTGACGGCTCGACCGCGGATGCCTCGGACAACGTCGCCTTTAACGTGAGCGCGGGCGATGGCTCCCCGTGGGTCGATGGTGGCGATGGGTGGTTTTACTATCGCGGCCTTGCCGGACGCGGGGGTGTGCTCGATCCCGGCGTCATGACGGAGAGCCTTATGGACTCGCTGCGATTTGTGGGCGACTACCACGATGCCGCGCGCGGCGGCTCATTCAAACTCGATATCGACGTTCAGGCCGTGCAGGCCAAAAACCAGCAGACAAACGATTCTGTCCTCGACGTGCTTGACGTCGCGGGCTGGCCGGAGGCGAACTAGCCCATGAAGATTAAGATCGTGAACCGAGGTGTGCTCAACAGGCTGATTGCCGTCGCGGCGATTGCCCTTTGCTGCGTTATGGCGCTGCCGGCGGCAGCGCATGCCGAGGATCAGACCGAATTCCATATCACAAACAGGAACGACTTCCTGGCGTGCGTCGCGCTGTCGCGTCAACGCGACACGTCGCAGTGGCGCGTCTATCTCGATAACGATATCGTTCTTAACGATGATGATATGAAAGCCATTGTTGAGGATACGGTCAAGCACCTCTCCTTTGGCAACAAGGAACATCCCTTTAAGGGCGTCTTTGACGGTCAAAACCATACCGTGAAGGGCCTGAACTACGAGAATAAGGTCTTGGACCCAGAGCGCGACACGGGCTTCTTTGCCGAGACCGATGGCGCCACCATCAAGAACTTCCTTGTCGAGGACGCCAACATCTGGGCGGACTTCCGCGGCGGCATCATCGTGGGCAAGGCCGTCAACACCAGCTTCGAAAACGTCATGGTCATGGAGAGCACCCTGCACGTTACGTGCGCCAACAACATGCTCAACGTCATCACGAACGCCGGCTTCGAAGGCGGCATGATCGCAGGCGAGCTGGAGGGCTGCAATCTGTACAACTGCGAGGTGCGCGGCGGTCGAGCCGTCCATAACACCACTGCAGGTGTGCAGGCGATCGGTGGCGAGGGCCTGTACATGGCGGCATTTGCCGGCTACGTCAAGAACTCGACCATCGAGTACTGCCGCGTCACGCCCACGCGAAGCGAGGATGGCTCCTCGATGGACATGACCGACGTTACCAATAAGTACGATGTGGCCATCGGCGCCCTGGGCGGCAACAACGTGTACGCTTCGGGCTTCGTCGGTTGCATGGCGGAAGGCGCTAAAGTCATCGATTGCTTTTCAACGGCGAAATGCTATAGCTATGCTGCTTCTTACGTGGGCGTTGTCTCCGTAACGCGCGCTTGGACGGGCGGTCTTGCAGGCCGCATCTTGTCTAAGAGCGGTAATGAAATCACTCGCAGCCATTTCGCCGGCGATTTGAGCTCGCGTCAGTACAATCCCATCGCCGTGATCCCCATTATTCAAAACGACGTGAACTTGGGCGGTATTGCCGCGCGCGCCAACAAGGGCGACGCCACGGTCACCGAGTGCTACTTTAAGCCGAGCGTGAGCCTGTCTGGCAATAGCCAGGGCAATCCTGCCAAAAAGAAGATCCCCTCGTTTGGCGGTGACGGTACCACCAAGGGCGACGGCTACGGCCCGTGGGATGACGAGCGCTACACCACGCGCGAGCTGTGGGAAGAGCACGACTATGACTTTTGCGCCGGCACCAAGCGCTCGACTGATAACGACAAGGCTCTGGGTGGTCAGCACACCAATGAGTGGGCGATGGATTACAAGCTGAATATCCCCGTGCATGGCCAGAGCGTTAAGGCGACGATTGATTTTCCCGGTGCGGGCACGGCAACTGTTCTGGCAACCATGTTGGGCAAAGACCAGTCCACCAGCGATCCGTACACCTTTGCGGTGAGCGCCGTGCTAGCCGGAACGGCACAGGGCTTGGCCCAAGGCGATACGTCGGTAACGTTTAAGCAGGAGACCTCTGCAAAGCCTGAGGGGCTGAGCGAGGCGAACGACGGTTACCGCTTTATGGGTTGGTTCCGCGAACCCGATGTGCGTGTGAACCACATTGGCCAAGACAACAGCTGGTTTGACGGCAAGACCGATGGTGCTGCTGTGAGGGATGGCAAGCGCGTTCAGGACAACACGAAGCACGAGGCGACCTCTATCTACACTGCCGACAACGGCAAGGATCATGCCGAGAGTGAGGGCTTCAAGGGCAATGACCTCTTTATCGCTTCATACGAGGCGCAGGTGCTGCTCTATAAC
The DNA here is from genome assembly GCA_902494935.1 of uncultured Collinsella sp. Lineage (GTDB taxonomy): Bacteria > Actinomycetota > Coriobacteriia > Coriobacteriales > Coriobacteriaceae > Collinsella. The sequence continues at coordinate 4,282 of CABUVH010000086.1, read as the reverse complement.
GTTAAGGGCGAGACGCTTGATTGGAAAGACGGCAAGGCACACGATCCGTCCACGGACTGGTACCGCTATGGCGTCGGTTTGACGCCGGCTGCCCCCGCGGATCGCGGCGGCTTGCCGCCTACCGCGACGTTTATTGGATGGACCACGCAGCCGAACGCCGATAAGAGCATGAATGGCGCCTATGCTGCCATTACCTCAGATCAGCTGGCTGATCTGAAAAACAAGGGAGCATTCTATCCCGTGGGCAGCGAGATTGCCGTGGTCGGCCCCACCGATTTCTATCCCGTGTACAGCGACTATGTTTCGAACATCATGACGGTGTTCGAAGGCAATGAGCAGGATGAACTCGGTGATGTGACCCAGCGCGTTGGCGTGGGTAATACTCATGTGGGCGTGCAGCCGGGCGAGAATGGAACGAGCTCCTATACCGTGCAGGTACGAGATAAGGACAATAAGCCTCTGTCCGATGGCGGCAAGCTGCCCGATGGCTATCGCTTCTTGGGTTGGTACGAAAACAAGGGAACCGAGGATGCCCCGCTAGAGGTGCGCGTAAGCCGCGACCCCAGCTATACACTCCCTGCCGATGTCGATCTAACCGTGCGACACACCTACATCGCCCGCTTTGAGTACCGGGTGGATTATTACGTTCGGGCTTATACCAACCATGAGTTTACGGACAGCAAGCTACTTTGTTCCGTTTGGAATCGCTATCGAACGCCCTTTGAGGAAAACGTCGGTAGTACCTTCGTGCGTGAAAACGTCGTCCACTGGGGTCCGGAGCATGTTGACCACGGTATAAAGGATAGGTATGACGAAACGTGTGGCACGCGCTTCACGGCGAATACCCTTGTCGTGAGTCCCCTTAATGCGTACTCGCACAACGTTAAAAACGATACGGGAGCCGATACTCTGAAAAACCTCTATGCCGATACCGATTTTCCAGGCGCTGCAACGCTAAGCGATACTTGGACTTCGGCTTCGCTGAACGTAACGGTCAAACCGGTGAATGATCGCTATCGCCTGAATTTCTGGACGCTTGAGCGCGATGGTGAATATTGGACATATGTGAAAAATCCCATCGAGAGCATGGTGCGTACAGATAAGAAGTACTACGTTCGCGCGATGATTACCACGGACGTTAATTTCTACAACAAGGGCGATAAGGTCGTGAGGACTGCCACGCGGCGCTATGAGAGTAACTTGCTGCAGGCCAAGGTGAACGGGGTTGATCCGACGTTCACGTATTACTACCCGCATGTTAATACGTCGGTTAAAGTGGCAGAAAAGCCAGAAGATGGTGAGAAGGGATCGTATGAGAGCCCCCTGACCCTCGAAGCTTCCCCGACCGATGCGGAGATGGCTGTGCCGGGCTATAAGTTCCTGGGCTGGATTTCGACCGCCGAGGTCCAGCAGAATTCTCCCGTCTGGAAATATATCTATGATGTTGCCGGCGATCCCTATGTGACGAGTGATCCGGAGAAGGCGGCGCCATACTTGGCGACACCTGACTCCAAGGTCACCCAGTGGCAGGATGCCTATCCCGTCTACGCGAAGTACGACGTCAACTACACCACCAACCTGCACCGCGCCGGTTTTAATGGCACTTCCGAGGTGAATGTTCCTAGGTATGACATCACCCCTAATCTCAATGCGGACACCGATCCCGCCACGGCAACGGTGACTCCTGATATCGAAACGACGGTATACAAGTCAGGCGGCGAGTTATACAAGCTGAATAAGGTCGAAATCGAACTCCCGAACGGTGAGGTCAAGGAGCTCGAATCTGACGGCAATAACTCGTATACCTATCCGGTGGAGCCGGGCAAGCCTTACACGTTTGTGGCCTACTACACGCCCATTGCGGTGGTGTATCACCTGAACGACACCGATATCGATGGCAAGCTCGCGCAGGAGGGCAATACGCTCGGCAGCCTTAAGGATGGCATGCCGCTGCCGACGTATAACGTTGGAGACATCGATGCCGCGACGAGCGCATACAACGTGTTCGCGGGCTGGACGGAAACCAAGCCGGCTGCTGGTAGCGGCTATGTCGTTTGGTCGGACGGTCTTTCCATGGTGGATAAAAACACTGTGGTCAAGGCCCCCATGGAGCTGTACCCGGTTTACCGTCCCAGCGCGGTAAAAGTCCAATCGAATATCGATGCCAATCTGGATGACCCCGATTCCGTGCGTTCTCTTTCGCGCACCGACTCTGGCGATCAAATTTCGCTGGAAGTAAGAGCTACAGCTGAGGTTGTCGACAAGGATGGCACCAAGTACGACTTTGTCGGCTGGTCGCGCGACTATGAACCCGATGGCAAATACACCCTGTTGACCGATGACGAGAAGTATCCCCTCGAGGGCAGCGAGCCCTTTGAGAGCGTGACCTACACCGCGGTGTACAAGGTCACGCCGTATAAGGTGCGCTATCACAGCGTCGACGGGTCGGTCGTCTTTACGGCGACGGTCGACTCGGACGGCGAGCGAGCGACGGGCGCCGGCTTTGTCCATAACGTCGATGTTCCCAAGGTGGATGAGAGCGGCAACCCGGTCTATGACAAAAACGGCAATCCCGAGATGGAGAAAAAGTCCGTGGCATACGACCCGGACGCCCACTCCAAGATCGTCGCGCTGCTCGATGAACAGGCGGCCAGCGGTGACGTACGCGAGCTCTTCCTGGAGTGGCGATATGTGCCTGCCGTTGGCGCTCCGAAGTCTTGGAATGAGTTTAAGAGCGAGCCGGTCAAGGGAGACATGGACCTGTATCCCGTGACGTATCGAGTGGCCGCCAACGATACGTCCGATACCGAGAGACCCGTAGCCATGACCGCGCAGCTTAAGTGGCTGCTCGATCCCACCGCTGGCAACACAGTCGACAACAACGCCGACGAGGCGCCGTTTAAGGCCTGCTTCGCCGAGCCGTTTATGGGGACGCAGCTGACTGTTACCGTTAAGCGGGCGAGCTACGGTCCTGGTGCGTCCATGGCGGAGGAACCCGTTAACGACCAGTATGTCTCGCTCTACAGCTTGGGCTCGGGTAACGGTTCGTTCGACTTGGCCAACCGCCTGGAGTCCAAGAAGACGGGCGAAGGGGGGCAGGCTCCCGGCAATGCCGTGTTCAACTTCGCCAAGACCCATGCGCTGACGATCGTCAAAAAGACCACCGATGCCAGCGCCATGGGACAGACGTTCCGCTTTAAGGTGACGAAGACGGCGGAGGGAGCCTCTCCCGAGACACGCGTGGCCGAGGTGAAGGTCGATAAGCGGCAGCAGGAAAACGGTGAGACCTGGTATGTCGGCAGCGTGCAGTTCGCCGCGCCGACGGGCATCTATACCGTCGAGGAAGACACGAATTGGGCATGGCGCTACGAGGGCGAGCTGAGCACGCCGGGCAAGGCGCCCGGTAAATCTGCCGAGCTGACGATTTCGTCTGCTTCGAGCGCAGGCGATGCGGTGGTGACGTGCGTCAACACGCGCGCGAAGGAAAAATGGGTCGATGGCGGCTCGCGTGCCAAGAATGTTTGGGAAAACGGCACGCTGAGGAGGGAGGACAAGGATGACTAAGCGCAAGCGGATCGTTGCCCTCCTTGTCGGCGTCCTCCTTTTGGCCGGCGTCGTCGGCACCTTTGCGTGGCTTTCGGTTACGGGCGTGCTGGTCAACGAGTTTGGCTTTGGCTCGGTGGCGCCTTCGGTGGACGAGACGCGCAAGGACAACGTGAAAAGGGATGTCTCGGTAAAAAACACGGGCTCGGCTCCGGCATACCTGCGTGTCGCGGTGGATATCTACTGGCAGGATAAGGATGGCGCGCGCCTGTGGGATGAGCCGGTTGCCGGCACCGACTACACCATTGAGTGGGGCGATAAAGGCGATGCCTCCGCCACTAACAGACCTTCGTCTTGGGTTCTTGCGAGCGACGGGTTCTACTACTGGACGTCTTCTGTTAAGCCGCTCGACAAGACGGGCGTGCTCATCAAGAGCGTGTCCGAGAAGAAGGCAGATGGTAAAAACCTAGTCGTCGACATTTCGACCCAGGCGATTCAGTCCACGCCCGACGATGCGGTCACCGAGGCATGGAACTGTACGGTCAAAGATGGCGTGCTGGTGCCGCCGCACGGAGGTGCGTAAGTATGGCGTTCCCGATTCGCAAAGGCGCTGCGCGCTCCTTGCGTTGCATGGTCGCGGCCATTCTCTGCGTGGTCGCGCTCGCCGTTCCCGCCCGCGCGTTTGCCGATAGTCCCGCGATTGCCTATGACGGAAATGCGCGCCAGCTGACGGTAACGG
>CABUVH010000085.1 GCA_902494935.1 uncultured Collinsella sp. | reverse complement strand
TCAAGACCTTCATTAATGTGTCGCTGGTGCTGGGCGTTTCGTGGACGCTTACCTGGAGCCGCATGTCGGCGGCGCTCAAAATGCTGCACCTGCCCGACGAGGTCATCTTTACCTTTGATATGGCACTCAAGCACATCGAGGTGCTGGGACGCACGGCGCACGATCTGTGCGAATCGGTCATGCTGCGCAGCGTTGGCCGTGCGCCTGAGGGATTTTCGCGTACCGATTCGATCGCGGGTATCATGGGCATGACGTTTATCAAGGCGATGGAATGCAGCCGCGCGATGGACGAGGCCATGCTCTGCCGCGGCTTTGCCGGTGCGTATCCGGCTCCTGCGCGGGGCGGCTTTGGCTGGCGCGATGCGGTTTACGCGGTCGTTGTGGTTCTGCTCGCCGTGTTGTGCGCGGTGCTGTAGCGCGGGCGGTCTAGCCGTCGATGTGAGTAGGGAGGGGCGACGTTTTGACGATCGATATGAATAGTGCGGCGGGCACGAACGGTGCGGGCGGCGCCGAGGGCGCGCCGCTTATTGAGTTGCGCGACGTGGTGTTCTCCTATGCGGGGCATACGGTTGTCGATGGCGTGTCGCTGCAGGTCGATCGTGGTGAACTCGTTGCCCTGCTCGGTCCCAACGGCTGCGGTAAGACGACGATTATGCGTCTTATTAACGGCCTTGAACTCGCGGACGCAGGGGCATACCTGTTTGACGGGTGTATGGTCGATGCGGCATATCTCAAGGATTCCGCGACGGCCCAGCGGTTCCATCAGCGCGTGGGCTTTGTGTTCCAGAATGCCGACGCCCAGTTGTTCTGCGCTACGGTGGGTGAGGAAGTTGCTTTTGGTCCCGCGCAGATGGGGCTGCCGGCAGACGAGCTCGACCGTCGCGTGCACGATGCCATGGAACTGTTTCAAGTTGCCGACCTGGTCGATGCCTCGCCCTATCAGCTTTCGGGTGGGCAAAAGAAGCGTGTGGCGCTGGCGGCCGTCGTGTCGATGAACCCCGATATCCTGGTGCTCGACGAGCCTACCAACGGACTTGACGAGGACTCGTGCGACATCGTGGTCAACTTTCTACTGGCCTATGTAGCTGCCGGCAAGACGGTCTTGATGAGCACACATCACCAGGATTTGGTGCGACGCCTGGGTGCCCGCGCCATCTATATCGATCGATATCATCACGTGGTCGAGGCACCTTCGCCGTCGTATGGAACTGAAAGCGGTGCGACGGACTAGTTGCTGCGTAGAGCGTGCGTAGCCGCCCGCGCGGCTTTGCCGTGATGGTATAGTTATCCAGGTTTTTTATGGGGGTGGCTATGCCAAGCTGGAACATTCATATCGCTCAGACGGAGCGTTTGCTGGAGCGCACCGGTGCGCTTGCCAAGAGCGTGCGCGACCGCAATGCCTTTTTGTTTGGCTGTGTGGTTCCGGATATCTTCGTGGGCTATATGGTCCCTGGCATCGCCGATCCCATCCCGTACCGCATTACGCACTTTGCAAAGCCCGAGCCTATCCCTAAGCCGCGCGAGCATGAGTTTTGGGACACCTATGTGGCGCCGCTGCTCAAAGGGGCGCCTGTTGGTACGCCGGCTGACGCGACCTCGATTGTCGAGGAGCGCGAGCGACTCAATCGGGTGCATTATCCCCAACGCTACAAGGATGCCGAGCCGGTTGCCGGTCCCGGTGCTAGCGAGCTTTCGCTCGCGCCCGATGACGTGGCGCAGTCGCTGCTCGATCTGACGCTGGGCGTTTGGTCTCACCTCGTGGCCGATACCGTGTGGAATACGCGCGTGAATCAGTACCTGGAGGCGCACGGCGGCAAACCGTGCGAGGAATTCCGCATTAAAAAGCAAGGCGACTTTGACTGGTTTGGCAAGACGCTCGGCATCGTTTCGATTCCGCGCGCGACCGATCGCCTGTATACTGCGGCGACGCGTTTTGGGCAGTATCCCATCCATAAGGAGTATGTGCTCAAGACCATCGGCGTTATGCACGAGATCGTGCGAGAAAACCCCGGTGAGCCCGACCATCCGCCATACCGCCTGCTGACCGAGGAGTTCTTCGACGCGACGTTTACCGAGGTGATCGAGCTGACCGAGGCGGGTTTTGCCGCCCGTGTCGAATCGTCCGATGTGCCTGCTCTGCCCCTGATTGCTAGCTGCTAGCTGGCCGGCCCGGCAGCGAATAGCTCAACCCAATCGACAAGTAGCTCTTGCCGTAAGGTATCTTCGGCAATGCGCTCCTGCTTGGTCTTTGGGATGTGGGGAAGCCCGGCCTTTTTATGGATGAGCTCGGCTATGTGGTCGAAGCTCTTCTTCTCCTTGATCTGGTCATAGGTAATTTGGATGACGTCGTAGCCCATGCTTGTGAGTGCGGTGGCGCGCTCGGCATCGGAGAGGCTCGCGGCTTCGCTGTCGTGGGCAGAGCGGCCTTGGCATTCCAGAATGACGCCCATGCTGTCGGTGGCGCTTTCGACGAGGATATCGGCGTAGCAGCAGGTTTTGTCATACAGCGAACGTGCGGCTTCACTGAGCGGGATGCGCGCGTTGTTGGCGATCTCGATGCCCTGGCCGCCCTCGTCGCGGGGGAGCGAGATAAGCATGGAGGTCTGTACTTCGAAGGGCGAGGCGGCCTGCCCCGTCATGTGCTCGGCCGCCCAGTGCAGTTGTTTGACGCCGCGCAGGCCTGCGGCTTGCTTGGCGAACGCGGCGATATCCGTTGCGGTAAGAAGCGGCGTGCGCTTCCACAAGTTGGTGTCATTGCCCTTGGTGTCGTTAACTCGTTCCCAGCCGCAGTTGGGTGGAATGAACTTAAGCGAAATAGCTTCATCGAGTTGTTGTTGCGTTCGCTCGCAGGGCTTAAACACTGCAAAGGAGCCGCACATCTCGTAGCAAGCCATGAGTAACTGGTTGCGTGAAACCTGCGTAGCAAGGTTGAGCAGCGTAAACTCGGGCGACGTGACATCAAATCCATGCTCAGTCTGCCTAAACGACCCAGGAGGTGGCTCTTGGGTCAGGAGATGCGATTTAAACAGGCTTCGCGACCCGGATTGTGCCCGAGTGAATACAAGCCTGTGAAGTGGTGCGTGAAGCAGGTCTTTTACAACTGCATGACTTCCGAGGCCACAACATCTGCGATCCATATTGCCAAGGCTAATGGCGGGGTAAAGGCCTAATACCTGCGGCGGGATGCGGTAGTAGTTAAAGGCGGATTGCCCACAAAGCGTCAGGTCCATAATGCCCTCCTGGCCGAAATCATCTCTTTGAAGCGAGTGATGCCAGCGTCAATCCGGAAGTATGCGGCAAAATCTGAACCCTATGAGCGGACCTGGCTTTTGAGGCTAGTTTATCAGGCATTTTGTTGCGAAAAAACAGGGTGTGCTCGGAGGTTCCAGAATTTGCCGCATACTTCCGAAAACCAGGTCGATTTGGTTCTTGCTAAAACGATTTATCAGCCCTGTGTGAGGTGTGGGTTTGCCACCGGGCGAACACTTTTAGCGCTTGGGACTTTATTTTATGGGCCTCGAAGGGTGGATTTCGCACTTTTGGTAAAGAAATGAGTGCGTGTTTTGCTGTGCGCCGGCATTGGCACAGAAAAAGGGCCCGGAAGGCGAAGCCTTCCGGGCCCTTTGCAATGCAAGTGTGTTTGCAAGTGTGATTTAACGCACCTGAGCGACGTAAGCGACGTTGGTCGAGGAGACCTTGTCCTCGAGCTGGACGCTCATGCGGGGATCGCCAGCGGTGGCGACGGTCAGGTCGCCGGCCTCGACGTAGCCGAGCTCCTTAGCGGTCTCGATCGCCTTGACGATCGTGCCGTTGACGGTGCCCTGGGTAATCTCGGCCTGGTGCGGGATAACGCCCCAGTACATGATCATCTGCTGGACGGCCCACTCGTGGCGGGAGAACGCGCAGATCGGCATGTTGGGACGGAAGTGCGAGATCAGGCGAGCGGTACGACCGGTGGTCGTCGGCACGGTGATGCACTTGGCGCCAACGGTGGTGGCCATGTTCACAGCGGACATACCCACAACGTTGTTGACGACGCGGGTGCCGTGAGCGTCAGCCGGAACCTCGAGCGGAGCGTGAGCCGGGAGGTACTTCTCGGTCTCGAGAGCAATGCTGGCCTGCATCTTGACGGCCTCGACCGGGTACTTACCGGCAGCGGACTCGCCGGACAGCATGACGGCGTCGGTGCCGTCGTAGATGGCGTTAGCAACGTCGGCAACCTCGGCGCGCGTCGGGCGCGGGTTCTGCTGCATGGAGTCGAGCATCTGCGTAGCGGTGATAACGGGCTTGTAGGCCGCGTTGCACTTGGCGATGATCTCCTTCTGGATGTGGGGAACGAGCTCGGGCTTGATCTCGATGCCCAGGTCGCCACGGGCAACCATGATGCCGTCGGAAGCCTCGAGGATCTCGTCGAAGTTCTCGACGCCCAGGGCGCACTCGATCTTCGGGAAGATCGTGACGTGCTCGCCACCGTTCTCGCGGCAAAGCTTGCGGATGCCGCGGACGGACTCGCCGTCACGGATGAAGGAAGCGGCGATGTAGTCGATGTTCTCGGTCAGGCCAAAGAGGATGTCCTGACGATCGCGCTCGGTGATGGCGGGCAGCGAGATGTTGACGTTGGGCATGTTGACGCCCTTGCGCTCGCCGATCAGGCCGTCGTTCTTGACGACGCAGGTCATGTCCTGGCCGTCGACGGACTCGACCTCGAGGGCAACCAGGCCGTCATCGATCAGGATGAGGGAGCCCTTCTCGACCTCGGAGGGCAGGGCCAGGTAGTCGAGGGAGATGTGCTCAGCGGTGCCGTGGAAATCCTCGGACGTGGGCTGAGCGGTGACGACGATCTTGTCGCCGGTCTTGACGGCAACCTTCTTGCCGTCGACCAGAAGGCCGGTGCGGACCTCGGGGCCCTTGGTGTCGAGCAGGATGCCGACGGGCAGACCGAGCTCCTTGGAAATACGACGGACGCGCTCGATGCGACCGTGGTGCTCGTCGTAGGATCCGTGCGAGAAGTTAAAACGGGCGACGTTCATGCCCGCCTTGATCATCTCGCGGATGGTCTCGTCGCTATCGCAGGCGGGACCCATGGTGCATACAATCTTGGTGCGCTTGTACATTCAGACCTCCATCTGACATCGTCTTGCGCTGATAGATAAACCATAAGAAATAAAACTGAGATGATTATAACGAAATGACGACCGAATACCCCAAAAAATCGACCGTATGCCGAATTAGAAGTTCATTTTTTGCGGAAAAACGGTATATGCAAAAACTTTACCAACCGTTCTAACCGCTGCTATCTGGGCGATATTTCAGTTTGATGATGCGCCGAAGAAAAAACGTTTTATCAATGTTGAGCATCACACGGTCTGCACCGTTGCGCCTGTGCCGTGTTTCCAGATGGAATGTTTTGGCTAGACGCGTCGCTTTGGGGTACCATAGCCCCACTATCAACTGCCGCTCAGCACGGCAGCCTTGATGAGCCCTTGCCCTTCTCCTGGGAATTATGATCGGGCATCAATCTGCTGAGTGGCCCGAATCCCAGGAGGGGACTCTATATGCAAAAGGAATACCTGTCCGCCGCGGCGGAGGTGCTCAGCGACCAAGGTGTCGATGAGAACCTCGGCCTGAGCAACGACGAGGCGTCGTCGCGCCTCGCCAAGACAGGCCCTAACAAGCTCGAGGAAGCCGAGAAGACGCCGCTGTGGAAGCGTTTCTTTGAGCAGATGGCCGACCCCATGGTCATCATGTTGATCGTTGCCGCCGTCATCAGCGCGCTCACGGGCATGGTCAAGGGCGAGCCCGACTTTGCCGATGTCGTCATCATCATGTTCGTCGTTATCGTCAACTCGGTGCTGGGCGTGGTCCAGGAAGCCAAGAGCGAGGAGGCCCTCGAGGCCCTGCAGGAGATGAGCGCGGCGCAGTCCAAGGTGCTGCGCGACGGCAAGCTCGTACATCTGCCGAGCGCCGAGCTCGTGCCCGGCGACGTGATCATGCTCGAGGCGGGCGACTCCGTTCCGGCCGACTGCCGCGTCCTCGAGAGCGCCACGATGAAGATCGAAGAGGCCGCACTCACCGGCGAGTCCGTGCCCGTAGAGAAGCACGCCAACGTGATCGAGCTTGCCGCGGGCACCGATGACGTGCCGCTCGGCGACCGCAAGAATATGTGCTATATGGGTTCCACCGTGGTGTACGGCCGTGGCCGCGCCGTCGTGGTCGGCACCGGCATGGATACCGAGATGGGCAAGATTGCCGGCGCCCTGGCCGAGGCCAAGGAAGAGCTCACGCCGCTGCAGGTGAAGCTTGCCGAGCTCAGCCGCATCCTCACCATCATGGTGATTATCATCTGCGTCGTGATCTTTGGCGTTGACATCCTCCGCCACGGCGTGGGCAACGTCCTTACCGACCCGACCGCCCTGCTCGACACCTTTATGGTCGCTGTCTCGCTCGCCGTCGCTGCCATCCCCGAGGGCCTGGTCGCCGTCGTGACCATCGTGCTGTCGCTCGGCGTGACCAAGATGGCCAAGCGCCAGGCGATTATCCGCAAGCTTTCTGCCGTCGAGACCCTCGGCTGCACGCAGACTATCTGCTCCGACAAGACCGGCACCCTTACCCAGAACAAGATGACCGTCGTCAAGCACGAGCTTGCTGCGCCTAAGGAGAAGTTCCTGGCAGGTATGGCCCTTTGCTCCGATGCCCAGTGGGACGAGGAGCTGGGCGAGGCCGTGGGCGAGCCGACTGAGTGTGCGCTCGTCAACGACGCCGGCAAGGCTGGTCTCACCGGCCTGACTGCCGAGCACCCGCGCGTGGGCGAGGCCCCGTTCGACTCGGGCCGCAAGATGATGTCCGTGGTCGTTGGGACCCTGGACGGCGAGTACGAGCAGTACACCAAGGGCGCGCCCGACGTGGTGATCGGCCTGTGCACCCATATCTACGAGGGCGAAAAGGTCGTCCCGCTGACCGAGGAGCGTCGCGCCGAGCTCGTGGCCGCCAACAAGGCCATGGCCGACGAGGCCCTGCGCGTGCTGGCGCTGGCAAGCCGCACTTACACCGAGGTCCCGAGCGACTGCAGCCCCGCTGCGCTCGAGCACGACCTGGTCTTCTGCGGCCTATCCGGCATGATTGACCCTGTCCGCCCCGAGGTCGCCGACGCCATCCGCGAGGCCCACGATGCCGGTATTCGCACCGTCATGATCACGGGCGACCATATCGACACCGCCGTGGCCATTGCCAAGCAGCTGGGAATCGTCACCGATCGCAGCCATGCCATCACCGGTGCCGACCTCGATCGCATGAGCGACGAGGAGCTCGACGCGCACATCGAGGACTACGGCGTGTACGCTCGCGTCCAGCCCGAGCATAAGACCCGCATCGTCGAGGCCTGGAAGTCGCGCGACCAGATCGTGGCCATGACGGGCGACGGCGTCAACGACGCCCCGTCCATCAAGCGCGCCGACATCGGCGTGGGCATGGGCATCACCGGTACCGACGTCACCAAGAACGTTGCCGACATGGTGCTTGCCGACGACAACTTCGCCACCATCATCGGTGCTTGCGAAGAGGGCCGTCGCATCTACGACAATATCCGCAAGGTCATCCAGTTCCTGCTTTCGGCTAACCTTGCCGAGGTGTTCTCGGTGTTTATCGCCACGCTCATCGGCTTTACCATCTTCCAGCCGGTGCAGCTGCTGTGGGTGAACCTGGTCACCGACTGCTTCCCCGCGCTCGCGCTGGGCATGGAGGATGCCGAGGGCGACATCATGAAGCGCAAGCCGCGCAACGCCAAGGACGGCGTCTTTGCCGGTAATATGGGCCTGGACTGTGTGGTCCAGGGCTTGATCATCACCGTGCTGGTGCTGGCGAGCTTCTTTGTGGGCGTGTACTTTGACATGGGCTACATCCACATCGCCGATATGATCGCCGGCAATGCCGACGAGGAAGGCGTGATGATGGCGTTCATCACGCTCAACATGGTCGAGATCTTCCACTGCTTCAATATGCGCAGCCGTCGTGCGTCGCTGTTTAGCATGAAGAAGCAGAACAAGTGGCTGTGGGCATCTGCCGCGCTGGCGCTGGTACTGACGGTTATCGTGACCGTGCAGCCGACGCTTGCCGAGATGTTCTTTGGCCCCGTGACGCTTGAGCTCAAGGGCGTTATCGCCGCCCTGGGCCTTGCCTTCCTGATCATTCCGTTGATGGAGATCTACAAGGCGATCATGCGCGCGGTCGAGAAGGAGTAAGTTAACCTGTCCGGGCCCGCCCCTGCGTGTTTTCTTCTTCGCTGGTCCTCGCGCTTCGCGCTGCGGGATCGCTCAGAAGAAAACACTCCCGGGGTGGGCCCTACGGTATCCTTGCTGGCTTTTCTCCCGCACGGATGAAAAAGGGCTGAGGGAAAGAAGGTGAGCGGCCGAGCAATTGCTCGACCGCTCTTTTTGATTAAGGGATGTGCCCTTAGGAAACCCCTCCCGGCGGGCGGGCCCTGCGGTATCCTTGTTGGCTTTTCTCCCGCGCAGATGATAAAGGGCTGAGGGAAAGTATGTGAGTC
>CABUVH010000084.1 GCA_902494935.1 uncultured Collinsella sp. | reverse complement strand
GCGTCGGTAAGACACGCCGAGGTCGCCGCGGACGGGCTGATATAGGGAGAGGGCCTGACCCCATATCGTTGGGGCCAGGCCCGATTTTGCCTCTTGACAATGTCCTGCTCATATTAAAAGGAACGTCCCTATCTGCCGGCTAGAGAGCACCGAAGAGGATGGCGTAGGTAGTGGATTCGCCGAGCTTGAGCTCGTCGCCGGGATTGAGTTGGGCGGAACGGCCGGGCTCGACCTGAATGCAGACGCGCGTGGCCCCGTTTACCACCACGGTTCCGTTGGTGGACGACAAGTCCTCGACGTGCCAGATATTTTGAGCATCGCACCAGATATGGGCATGGCGGGCCGAGACATCGTCGCCGACGTCGGTAATATCGCCCTCACCAGTGGCCAGCGCGCCAATCTCAACACCCTGCTCACTCGGCTGAATCCAGCGCGGGGCGCTCACGACAAAACTGTTTTGCACGCGCAGCAAGCCCAAGGGGTGCGCCGGGGCGGGTTCGCGTTCGCCCGCAGTCAGCGACATGCCAAGCGAACGCGGCGTGGATGTGCCTCCGCCACAGGTCGCGTGCGCGTAGTCGATGGCATAGTTCACCGAGGACCGCACATCCGCCGAACAACCGACGGCGACAAACAGCACCAGCACGGCCTCGGCGCGCTCGGCGGGCATGAGTTCCGCCGCCTGGGACAGGCGATCGAGCGCGTTGCGATAGAGATTCGTGTCCTGGTGGCACTCTTCGAGCGCGCGTACCATCGGTTCACCTGCAGGACCGCACACCATATTGATCACAGCCGTGGAGTCCATGGGATTGCGCTGGCGCAGGGCCAGTTGCGACATAATACGCGCAGCCGAGGTACCGTATTCGGCAAAGTAGCGCTGCTGAAGCGTGCCGACCGGCGCGCGAACGATAAAGCGGGAAACCCAAGAGCGATCGGCGGCTCGGCTCTGCGGGCTGCGGCCGTCGGCGAGCGGACGGGACGAAAGCACCAAGCCGCACAGCTCGATATGGCTCAGATGCGCCGCGCGCTTAAAGATGTCAAACATGGCCCCGCATGGGGTGAGCTCAACTTGAGATGCCATGACCTAGGCCTCCTTGGTCGTAGAAATAGAATCGGACGATACTTCGACAGGTCCGCCAAAAGTACGGGCAGCTGCGGCTCCACCGGCAAGCGGAGTCGCCATCTGGGCTTTTGTGCGTCGCGGTGCCGAAACGGGAAGTTCAAAGGCAAAGCCCATCGCAAGCAAAAACCACGTAAGCGTATAGGTTGCAACCAGAGCGGCAACAAGGCCGCCCATCACGGCGCGTTGGGAAAATACGCTACATGCAGCCACAACCAGCACCGGAACCTCGCAGGCAGAAAGCGCAAGCACACCCTGCAGGAAGCCCGAGCGCCGATCGCGCGCAAGTGCCCCCGCGGCAACGCCGGCTATGCCTGGCAGCGCCAACGCCAGTGCGGCAATAATACCCGGTAGCGACCCAGACCACACGAGCGATCCCAAAGTCGCCGTCACGCGAGCGCCCGACGCCAGCAGCGCGGCCGAAACCACGACCACAGCCCAAACCACGCCACAGACGACCGTCGCGCCGACCATCAGCGCGCGACGAACCGCGCGGCCAGACGCATCCATGGGGCACGGCGTGAGCGGCTCGCCGCGGAGCGAACGACCGACATTTTGCGCATAGTGGTCACAAAACGCCGAGAGCGCCGCCTCGACCGCCGCCGGCTCGGGACGATCTTTTTGATGACTGGACAGACAGGCCATCACCACGTCGAACAGCTGGGCATCGACAAACGCCAGCGCATCGCGTAGCTCTTCGGAATCCGGCTCAAGCCCTAGCTGCTGGGCCTGCTCGGCCGCGGCGAGCGCCACATCGGGCTCACGACGAAGCAGCTGAGTCAAATCACAACCGGGCGCATGGGCACCAATGGGATAGTCGGGCCGCGTGTCCATCTTGAGACGGTAGGGGCTCGCGATGTCGCGCGTCTTTTTGCGCGAACCCGAGGTGCCCGAAGTGCTCGGCGCGGCTTCGTATGGCGCGACGCCGGCAATGAGCTCGTAAACCGTGCTTGCCGCGGCATAGACGTCAATCGCCGGCGACATACGCAAAGCGCGCAGGTCGGGAATATCGTCGGTGAGCATCTCGGGCGGGGCATAGGCAACCGTCGCGCGACGCAGCGTGGCATAGCGCTCGGTAAAGGATGCCTTGCCGCCGGTACCGGCCACGGCCGACGCAGGCTCAAGCGCCAGCGACGAGCCAAAGTCGATCAGGCACAGGTCAAAGGTGCCCTCGGCAAGCTGCCGGTCAAGCGGTAGACGCGCCGTACGCACCATAATATTAGCGGGCGAGATATCGCGATGGACAAAGCCCTCGCCCACCAGACTCATACGGCAGAGCAGATCGAACAGGTCGCGACCCAGACGCGCCGCCACAAGCGGCGACAGGCGTCCGGCATCGTCCACGGCAAGTCGCGAACGCAAGCGGGCGAGCGTCTCGCCCTCGACCCATTCCATGACAATTGCAGGCACACCGTCGACCTCGCCCCAGCCATAGAGGCGGGGAAAGCCCTTAAGGCCCGAAAGGGCGCGATGGCATTCGTATTCCTCGCGAAATGCCGCTTTGAACTTGGCGACCAGCGACTCATGGGCGGCATCGTCGTCAAACTCATCGCGCGTCGGCAAGATGAGCTGTTTGAGTGCTACGTCCTCGCCTTGGGCGTTGACAGCACGCGTCACGCGGCCGATACCGCCACGGCGCATGGTGGCATCGTCGGCAAACAGTATCGTAAAACGACGCAGATAGGCAGGCAGTTCGTCCTGACCGAGCGCAATGGCCGGCTCAAACCCGTCGACACGCGCCAGGCGCAGGCCGACCATGGGATCGCGACCGAGCGATTGTGGTGTGGTGGATGCAAGATCGGTCATCATAGGGCAAGCGCCGCCACGTTATTGTTGAAGTTACCGAGCGCGACGTCATCATCGCCGTAATGGCCGACCCATTGACATAGGTTGGTGTAACAGCCCCACAGATTGGCATACTGCTGATACCACCTTGACCGGGGCGAGAATGTCTGACGACCGAACTCGGCTCGAATGACAAACATCTCCCCGACCAGGCTGTCGCACGGCCTGGGATCTCCCGTAGAGTTATAGGTCGAGACCACGTCATTGGCACGAGAAACATAGCCGTCGAGCATGTTGTACTTGGTCACAAGCCAACTGTGAATGCTCTCTTCCTCAGCAGCGGAAAGGCCGCCGGAGTTTGCATCGTTGTCAGTGTTGCCGCCCGTCGAGCCGCCGTTTCCAGGCCCTCCGGTAGAGGAACCCGACCCAGAGCCGCCGCCCGAACTCGATGAATCCGAGCCGGAGCCAGAAGTATCCGAGCTACCGGGCTTTCCGGACTGCTGGGCGTCCTGCTCCTTTTGCTGCTCGACCTTATTCACCGTTGCCGCCACGCTATTGTTGGACAATCGATCGATGATCTTGGTGTTGGTGAGCACGATGGTTTTGCCATTGGCAAGCGTGACTTCGTTGTCCGGGGCCTCGGCGCCGTCCGCATCGTCGGTGCCAAACACAATATGCCCGACCACACTTGCCCAAGCATATCCAGTCGTGGTGCCCAGATCGCTTTTGGCCTCATGCCCCACGCGCGGTTCGCGTGCGGCATGCGCCTGCATCATGGACGGCACGGTCATGCCATAGGCAGAAACGCCAGCTATGACCAGCACCAGCGAGCACGATAGCAGTGCGTACGCCCGCGGCGCCAAGCCCAGTCGGCGTCGTATGCGCACCGCGGCGCCGCGCTTTGTCTGAGTGCCACCGGGCCGCATGCGTTCTCCTCCAACAAAAACACGCCGCTCGGGAGCGGCGCATTCATTCGAATCCATATTTGAGTGTATCAGCGAACCCAAAAGGTTGCGCAACGAATGAGCAAATTAAGGATGCGAGCGGAAGCATCCATGCGATAAGCGGATACGAAGCATCTTTGTTGCACAACAAACTCACAGTCGCACGGGGAAATTATGACTACCCCGTGCGACTGTGAGGAAAACATACGGCAGGAGCAGGCTCGCCACCTAAATCGCGCGACGGGCCTCGATGGCGCGGCCAAGCGTAAGCTCGTCGGCATACTCCAAGTCGCCGCCCACGGGAAGGCCGCTTGCCAGACGCGACACCTCGACGCCCAACGGCTTGATGGTACGGGCCAGATAGCTCGCCGTGGTCTCGCCCTCAATATTGGGGTTGGTGGCGATGATGACCTCGTGGATGTCCTCGTGGCCCAAGCGTGCCAGCAGCTCGCGGATGTGCAACTGCTCAGGGCCAATCTTGTCCATGGGGCTGATCACACCGCCCAATACGTGGTAGAGGCCGTGGTAGCTGCCCGTGCGCTCGATCGCCTGGACATCGCGCGGCTCGCCCACCACGCAAATGCGAGTGGTATCGCGCATCGGGTCCTGGCAGATGGAGCACTCGTCGGCCGTGGCGTAGTTAAAGCAGCGGCTGCAAAAGTGGACCTCCTGCTTGACCTCCAGGATGGCCTCGGCCAGGCGGCGCGCCTCCTCGGCGTCGGCCTCCAACAGGTAATAGGCGATGCGCTGGGCCGACTTGGGACCAATGCCCGGCAGACGGCCCAGCTCATCGAGCAGTTTTTGCAGACTGTGGTTGGCACTCATATATATGCGTGTCTTAGAACGGCATGCCCGGGATGTTGAGGCCGCCGGTGATGGCGCCCATCTGCTTGTTGGCGAGCTCGTTGACGCCGCGGACGGCCTCGTTGACGGCAGCCATGATCATATCCTGCAGCATATCGACGTCCTCGGGATCGAGCGCATCGGGATCGATGGTGAGGTTGACGAGCTCCATCTCGCCGTTAACGGTCACCTTGACCATGCCGCCGCCGGCAGAGGCGTCGACGGTCTGGGACTTGAGGTTCTCCTGCGCGGCGGCAAGCTGCTCCTGCATCTTGCGAGCCTGCTTCATCATCTGCTGCATGTTCATACCGGCCATGATGGCTCCTTTACGTGCGGCCGCACGCCGAGCTGCAAGGGCAGCCGGAGCACGGCGGGACTTTCAAACTCAAAAATCGTACCACGGCGCGCGGCGAGAGAGCGGGGCGGACGTGTTACCTCAGTTGATATACATGTCCTCCAATACAAACCGCACTCAAAGATTATGCAAGGTCGAATTATGCAAGGTTGCATAATATCGCACACTCAATCTAGTAGAGCCGAATCCGGCATTTCATGTGCGCCACTAAATAGCTAAATGCCGAACCGCTGCTCGAGGCGGCGCACATGGCGGCAGGGTATAATTTGATTGCCATAGATAGTAATTTGGAGGTGCCCCATGAATGCCCCCAACGCGCTCCAAAACATCCGCTCAAAACACCCCGTTGCATATGTGGTTCTCTATCTCTTTGTCGGCTGGGCATTGCTGGTTGTCATCACCCATGCCATAGCTTTTGGAGCAGAACTGCTGATAGCCAGCTCGGACCAGCCCGTCGTCAAATGGGAGACGACCGATGAGTGCACCGACGGAACCCGAACCGTCTACTACAACAGCCCGTCCCTCTATCAAGAGTTCAAGGTCAAGATAAAGGACTTCAAGATTGTCGATGCCGAGCTAGGCGTTTATTTGGCAATCGGAGCAACCATTAACGCCGAGCAAGTCGAGTACACGGACAGCCATGCGACGTATCGTATCGACCTCAGCATCCTAGGCCGACCGTCACGCACCTGTCTGCTCAAATGCGACATACGCGGCACCACACTACACATGTCCGAAATACAGATGCGCCCGGACAAGGGGTCCTCTTCTTGAGCAGTATACCCGCCTGCGCAGCTACTCCACCGGCTTGAAGATGGTGGCCTGACCGAAGACGCTGCGGATGAGGTCTTTGGCCTCGTCCTCGGTCTGCGGGATGCTCGGGGCTGCGCCCTGGTGGCCGAAGGGGCTGCCGGCGCCGGGGTTGGACTCCCAGGGAGCTGCAGAAGCGTCCTCCTCTTTGGGGGCAGCTACAGCGGACTTGGGCGCGGGCGTCGCACCCGGCACGTCGAACGGAGGAAGATCGTCCCCGCCAGCATCGGCAGCAAAGCCGCCGACCATGGCGTCGTCGTAGGGTACCTGCTCGGATTCCCACGGCGCGGACTGCGCGACAGGCTGAGCCTTGGGGGCAGCCGAGCGCTCGGGCGCACGGGGTGCGGGCTCGGTCGGGAGCTTACCCGTGGCAGGAGCACCGGCGGGGTTGTCGGAGCGTAGCCAGGGGGCTTTGCCCAGGTCAGACGACTTGGGCGCGGGCGAGACGGGCTTGGGCGCGGGCGTCGGAGCAGCCGGTTTGGGCGCCGCGGGCTTAGGCGCCGACGGGGTCGATGCCGCTACCGGTGCCGTTTGCTGCTGCGGCGCGCTGGCGCTCGAGGATACAGGGGCCGCCGAGGACACGGGTTGCGGGTCCGCAGATGCCGCAGCCCGTGCAGATGGAGAATGCTCCTCATGTTGAGGAGCCGGCGTGCCACCCCCATCCAGGACATAGTCGACGGTACGACGACCGAAGACCGCGCAGACCGTCGGCAGGACCACCGACTGCGTATCGGCGCGACCGAGCATCTTAATGGCAAAAGTCGAACCCGCGGGGAACGAGACCGTGAGCTTGGAGCCGTCGTCGGCCGTGGCGCGGGCGTTGAGCAAAAGCCCTGCGTAGGAAGCCTGACGTGCCTTGACACGCTCGACAACCTCGGCCCATTTGCGCTGCAGCTCTCCGGCATCCTCGACCGCGGGCGTCTCGGCAGCACCGGCGACGGCAACCTGGGCGGCATTGTTGGACTGGGGCTTAGGTGCCGGAGCTATGGCAGGCGCGGGGGCCGCAACGGGCTGAGGCGTCGGAGCCGGCGCAGGCTGAGGTGCAGGCGCAGGCTGAGGTGCAGGCGCTGCAGGCTTGGAAGCTGACACGGACGCAGAACGGGGCGAAGGCTGGGCAGCCGGAACAGCAGCACCACGGTCCCAAGGCATACCGCCCTGGCGCGCGGACGTAGCAGCGGGGGCAGCGGATGCCGCCGGGGCGGCAGCGCGGGCGCCCGAAATGAGCGTCGGCTGGTGGGCAGCAGCGGGTACGGATGCTGCAGGCGCGGCGGCCTGAGCAGCAGCCACGCTCGCCGGCACGGCGGCGTTGGCAACCATGGCCTCCAGGCGTGCCACGCGCTCGGCCAATGCCTCAATCGTTAAATCAGCCTCGGGACGCGCCAGACGCGTGCAGGCAATCTCGAGCACCAGGCGCACGTCGCTCGCGCCCCTCATCTCCAGTGCGGCATCGTCGAGCACTGTCAGCACACGAGCCAGGCGGTCGGCAGGATGCTCGCCAAAGGCAGCGGCCTCGGCAGCAAGCGCCTCGGCCTGCTCGGAGCCGCCCTCAAACAACTCGGCACGGGCACCGGTAACGCAGGCAACATACACGTCGCGCACGTGCGCCACCAGGTCGCGCGTCAGCTCCAGCAGATCGTTACCTTCCTCGACCTGCGCGCGAATAAGCCCATACAGCTCGGCAACATCGCGATCGGCAATGGCGCGGGAAAACTCGCCCAGAATCTGGTCCGAAACCTCGCCTAAAAGCGAGCGGGCGTCGTCCGCATGCACAGAACCGTTGCCAAAGACGCTCAGCTGCTCCAGCGTGGACAACGCGTCGCGCATGCCGCCCTTTGCATGGCGCGCCACGATAGCCAGCGCCTCGTCGTCGTAATCGAAGCCCTCCTGCTCGCACACGTATGCCAGGCGATGCTCGATATCCTCGTTGCCGATGCGATGGAAATCGAAACGCTGGCAGCGTGAGAGGATGGTCTCCAGAATCTTTTGCGGGTCGGTGGTGCACAGCACAAAGATCACGTGTGCCGGCGGCTCTTCAAGCGTCTTGAGCAGCGCGTTGAACGCCGCCGTCGTGAGCATGTGGACCTCGTCGATGATATAGATCTTGTACTTGCCGCGCACCGGGGCAAAGTTGACGGAGTTGATGATCTCCTCGCGCACATTGTCCACGCCCGTGCGGCTTGCGGCATCGAGCTCGTAGACATCCGGGTGGTTGCCCTCGGCAATGAGCTCGCACTCCTCGCAAGTACCGTCGGGCATGCAGCCGCTTGCACCCTCGGCGCGCGCTGCCTCGGCATTACGGCACAGCAGCGCCTTGGCCAGAATGCGCGCCATGGTGGTCTTGCCCGTGCCGCGCGGTCCGCAGAACAGGTACGCGTGGGACAGGCGTCCCTCGGTGATGGCGTGCTCGAGCGTCGAGACGATATGCTGCTGGCCCACCACGGAGTCGAAGGTGAGCGGGCGATACTTTCGGTACAACGATTCCATGGGTGCTCCCCCGGGTATACTGAGTCTTGTTGCCGCGACGGCCATGCGGTCGCACGGCATACTGCATTCATAATAACCCGTACGGCGAGCCCGCCGCGATAGGAGTCCAAAGAGCATGGCAGACGCAGAGAGCAACCTCGTTCCCTCCGAAGCAGCCGACCAGGTCGAGGTCGCGCTCGAGGAGCAGGCCGCAGCCGATGACGGCATCCTGTACCTCAACGAGTACCAGTACGAAAACGACCTGGTCACCGACTTCGCCCGCCTGGT
>CABUVH010000083.1 GCA_902494935.1 uncultured Collinsella sp. | reverse complement strand
CCTTTCTCTTCCGGGTGCGCGGGCCGAGTCGCCGTGCCCGCGCGCCTTGCCTTTCGGGTTCACCATCCATGGTGGGGCGCGTTTCTAACGAAGCCGTAACGGCCGTTGGGCTCTTTTGGTGCCAGCCCTTCTCGACCCGTACGCATTTGCTTAAAGCAACAACTTTCCCGATCGATGTAATCACCGAATCAAAACGTGTACACCAGCCACCAAAGATGCCGAAAAATGTCGCTTTTGGAGGCTGATGTACACAAATGCAGAATCCAGCGCAGCCCAGAGGCGCCCTCCACATGTCTGGACTCTCTATGGCTGCGCTGGATAGACATCGCCGGAACGGGTATAGTATCGAAAGTTTTGTCGTTAACCAGCGGGGGAGTCCTGTGGGCATCAAAAAGAAGATCAAAAAGGAGCTTATCGGCACTTCCGATTACCCGTCGAATAAGATCTTTACGATCTCCAATTTCATCACCTTTACGCGCCTGATCCTCACCCTGGTATTTCTGTACCTGTTTGTGACGGATAACAACCGCGTCATCGCCATCGTTATCTACGCCGTTGCCGCCTCCACCGACTGGATGGACGGTCAGATCGCCCGCATGACTAAGACGGTCTCGTGGCTCGGCAAGGTCATGGATCCCATTTGTGACCGTGCGCTGCTGTTCACCGGCGTGCTGGGACTGGTGGTTCGCGGAGAGCTGCCCATCTGGGTCTGCGTGCTCATTATTGGCCGCGACATCTATCTGGGCATCGGCACGCTTATCGTGCGCCATTATCACCGTCGCCCCATCGATGTCGTCTTCCCCGGAAAGATTGCCACAGCGCTGCTCATGACCGGCTTCTCGCTCATGCTACTCGGGTTCCCCGTTATTGACGGCCTGCATCTTTTGCCTTCAGCCCTTACGGCCTTCCCAGGCCTCAACGGAAGCTCGGTGCCCCTCGGCATCTTCTTTGTGTACGGCGGCGTGATCTTCTCCATGCTCACGGCTGTCATCTACTCCATTAAGGGCGGAGCGGCCATTAAACAGGCTCTCATGCATCCCGAAGACGAGGACATCGACTTTCTGAACCCTGAAATCGAAGACTGATTCGTTGGGGTATGATTACGTACGGTTCATTATTTGCGGCACGTCCGCGATAAGTTAGGGGTTGTCATGGACAACATGGTTAACAATATGCCTCAGAATGATAAGACTGCTGACGCTACCTGCGTATTCCGCGTGCCTTCAGGCGACGTCACCGTTCCCGACCTCATGGCCAACGTGCGCATCACCGCCCCCGTTCTGTCCATCGTCAAGGGTCCGCAGACTGGTGCCGCTTTTGAGCTCGAGGACGACGTGACCACCATCGGCCGCGATCCTGCAAACGGCATCTTCCTCAATGACATGACCGTTTCGCGCAGCCACGCGCGCATTATTCGCGAGGGCCTCGGCGCTCGCATCGAGGACTTGGGCTCGCTCAATGGCACCTGGGTCGACGGTGCCATCGTCA
Organism: uncultured Collinsella sp.; assembly: GCA_902494935.1. Taxonomy (GTDB): domain Bacteria; phylum Actinomycetota; class Coriobacteriia; order Coriobacteriales; family Coriobacteriaceae; genus Collinsella. Next base: position 7,233 of record CABUVH010000083.1, on the reverse strand, counting down.
ATGCAGCCCCGCTGCACGACGGTTCTTCCGTCCAGATCGGTACGTTTACGCTCATCTACCACGAGAGCACGCCGGAGCGCATCGAAACCGGTGAGTAGGGCATGGCCGAACGCAACTATCTGAGTATCGGCCAAGTCGTCAACCTACTTCGAGGCGCATACCCCGATCTTTCGAACTCAAAAATTAGATTTCTAGAGGATGAGGGGCTCATTACCCCTCATCGTACGCCTAAGGGATACCGTCAGTACTCCAAGGAGGACGTTGATCGCCTGGAGGTCATTCTGCACCTGCAGAAGACCCGCTATATGCCACTCAACGTGATTAAGCAGCGCTTGGAAAACGCCACGGACCTGTCAACGCTCGCTTACGAGGTGGGCTTGCTGTCCGATGTTCCGCTCAAGACGGAGCCCAAGGAGACTAAGCAAAAGCTGCATCCTATCGAGACCATTCCCGATATGCTGGGCGTCGAGATTTCGTTTATCCGCTCGCTCGCCGAGAACGACCTCATTCGCATCATCAAGAGTCCGCAAAATCGTGAGCTCGTCGATGGTCGCGATTTCCCGATCATCCGCTACTGCTCCGAGCTGTCACGCTTCCATATCGAGCCGCGCAACCTGCGTCAGTACGTGTCTTCCGCCAACCGCGAGTCCTCGATGTTTGAGCAGGTGCTCGTGAGCATGCTCGGAATGGATACCTCCGATGACGAGCGCGACGCCAAGCTCGAGCGTGCGTTTAAGAAGCTTCACGACCTGACGGAGGGCGTGCACACCGCGCTGCTCAAGAACCGCGTTTTTGAGTCGCTCAACGCCGTGGTCGAGGACGCCGACATCGATGCACTCGATGAGGAAATCACTCGCTCCGAGTCAACCAAGGCCAAAAACGAAGAGATAGGCGCGCCGGCTTCGCACGAGGATTCCCTCGTAAAGCCGCTCAAGGTCGTCACCCCTTCGCAATCCGGCACCGCCACCGCGGGCAAATAACAGCTGCCGCTTATCCGGCAACCCATTGAAAGGTCATGCAATGTACGACTTCGAATCTCAAATCGTCGACATCCCCGACTATCCCGAGTCCGGAGTCATCTTTAAAGACATCACGCCGCTCTTTGGCAATCCCGAGGCGCTCAAAGCCATGACCGATGCCCTCGCCGAGCACTTTGCCGGCATGGGAATCACCAAGGTCGTGGGTCCCGAGGCTCGCGGCTTTATGGTTGGCGTACCGGTGGCTGTAGCCCTTGGCGCCGGCTTTGTTCCCGCACGTAAACCTGGCAAGCTACCGCGCGAGACCGTAAGTCAGAGCTACGAGCTCGAGTACGGCACCGATTCAATTGAGATCCATGCCGACGCTATCAGCTCTAAAGATACCGTGTTGATTCTGGACGACTTGGTCGCGACGGGCGGAACCGTCGAGGCAACAGGTAAACTGGTGCGAGATATGGGCGCAAAGCTTGTCGGTTACGGTTGTATCCTTGAGCTTGCGTTTCTCAACCCGCGCGAGAAGCTCACACCGTCTAATGACGATGTGGAGCTCTTTAGCCTGGTGACGGTGGACTAGCCGTTACCCTTAGTTACTGGAAAGGAAGCTACATGCGCACAGCAAACACGCACAAAAACATGGCACGCTGCGCTGCTACGGCAACCCTCGCTTGTGTTTTGGGCTTGGGCCTCGCGGCTCCTGCCTACGCCGATACCGCATCCGACCTTGCCGCTGCTCGTACGAAGCTCGAGCAGATCGGTACCCAAACTCAGCAGATTTACGATGAGCTCGCCACGCAGACGCAGGCGCTCGATCAGACTGCTGGCGAGATCACGCAAAAGCAGCAGGAGATCGCCGATGGTCAGGCCAAGCTCTCGACCTATGTCGCCGGCGAGTACAAAACCGGCGGTCTGAGCCTGCTTCAGGTTCTGACGGGCGTCGATGACCTGAGCGATATGCTCAACCGTCTGTTCTACTACGGCAAAGTTTCCGATAAGCAGGCTCAGACCATTCAAGAGGTCAAGGAGCTTAAGCAGCAGCTCACCGATAAGCAGGCCGAGCAGGAAAAGAACGTCGCCACCACGCAAAAGAAGGTCGACGAGCTTAACGCCCAGCAGGCTGAAGCACAGAACGTCGTAAACTCTCTGGATTCACAGCTGCAGGCTGAGCTTGCCGCTGAGGCCGAGGCCAACGCCGCGCTGCAGGCCGGCATCAACGCCAGTACCGCCGAGAAGGCCACGGTGAGCAACGAGACTGCCGGTGCGACCGAGAACACCAACAACGGTGGCCAGACCAGCAATAACAACAACCAGGGCGGCAACACTCCGGCTCCTACGCCGGCACCTGCTCCGACACCGCAGCCCTCCACGCCTGCCCCGGCTCCGACGCCTTCTGCTCCGAGCCAGTCCGTCGATGGCGGTTCTGTTGTCTCGCGTGCATACAGCAAGCTTGGTTGCGCCTATTCCTGGGGCGGAATTGGCCCGAACAGTTTCGACTGCTCTGGTTTTGTTAGCTATTGCCTCACTGGTCGCTATTGCCGCCTGGGCACCACGGGCACCTTTATGGGCTGGACGCGTGTGTCCGATCCGCAGCCCGGTGACGTTGTGGTCAACTCGTACCACACCGGCATTTACATCGGTGGTGGTCAGATGATTCATGCTTCCGACTACAACACGGGTGTTATCATCAGCTCCGTTGCCGCCGGCATGAACAACAACTACATTTTCGTGCGCTACTAAGTATTCAGATAAAGCAAACGGATATGGACCTCGTGGCTTTGAGTCATGGGGTCCATTCTTTTGCCTTTAGTGCAGTCCGCTATCTAGTTTTGAATACTAGATAGCGGCCCAATCGGTCTGCAAGATGGCTATAATTGAATGGGAACGATTAGAAAGGACCCTCTATGAGCTGGGCACTTATCTCCGATTCAAGCTGCAACCTCCGCGATTGGCAACCGATCGCACCCCATACCACCTTTGCATTTGCTCCCCTCAAAATTCGAGTGGGGGAGCGTGAATTCGTCGATGACCTTTCGCTCGATGTTCATGAGCTCAACTGCGCTGTTCAGGCGGAGACGAATGCCTCTTCGAGCGCTTGTCCCAGCGTGGGGGAGTGGGCCGAGCTCTTCAAATTGGCAGACAAGACCATCTGCATGCCGATCTCTGAGGGCGTGTCGGGCAGCTACAACGCGGCAGCCACGGCTCGCGATATGGTTCTTGCCGAGGAGCCCGACCGACAGATTCATCTAGTCAATTCACGCGCAGCTGGCGGCAAAATGGACCTCATTTTCTTGCTGTTCGACCGCTATCTTGCAAGCAATCCGAATGTCTCATTCGAGGATGCTTGCGCATACTTCGATAGCCTTGAACAGAACAGCAAAATCCTCTTCAGTTTGTGCAATTACGAAAACCTCGCCAAAGCCGGACGTATCCCTAAGGCAGCCGGCGTCATTGCCAACAAGCTCAATATCCGCATTTTGGGCACGGCGAGTGAGGCCGGTAAAATCGAACTCGTCGGGCACACGCGTGGCGAAAAGAAGATGCTCAACAAGATCATCGACACTATGGAAGCCGAGGGCTTTACGGGCGGTGAGGTCATCATCGATCACGTTGAGAACGAAGCTGGAGCCCAGGCGCTTACTGATCGCATAGTCGAACATTGGCCCTGCTCCAAGACCATCATCATGCCCTGCAACGGCCTGGATTCCTATTACGCCGAGATGCACGGCCTGATCATCGGCTACGGCATGGGCGTAGCTTCGGGCAAATAAAGTCCAACCAAGCAAAAAAACGGGCGGGACAAAGCGACAGATGGCTCTTTGTCCCGCCCGTTTTATACGTCGGCTAGCTATTAAACCCGTTGAACTTGAGATAGCTCATCAAGTAAGCCTTCGAAACAAAGGATGAAACCGCGCTGCGCACAAGCAGCGACTCACGCGTTACCTGATGCGCCGTATCGGGAACCGGCGTCTGCTCGACGGAAAACGCCGAACGAATCGATGCCTCGAGCTGATCGACCACATAATCAAAGGCCGTCGGGGCATCGTAGCTCAAACGCTGAATGTTAAAGAGTGCCTGCACCGCAGCAATAGGTAGCACCTGCTTAAAGATGCAGATAGCGATCAGGCGGGCAATCTGCTCGCGGCCATATTGCTTTTTGACCGGAGCAGGCACCAGGCCGACCTTCACGTAGTTATTGATCATCGATGGCGTAATGACAGGCTGCTCAACGCAAATGGACAGCGGCTCCATCCACAGCGCAACATACTCAATAACCTGGTCGCGGTAGAGCGTCACATTGGGCAACTGGTTATAGCGCGGCAGACTCAACGTATTAAGTTTGCGCACGATATCGGACTGAATAAATGCATCGGGCAGCACAGTGGGCTGAATATCCTCAGGCTTAATGCTGACCGATGTATCGGACATCGGGATAACGCGTTTGGCGTGGTTCATAAGGATCCTCCGTTCATTAGCTATATTGTATTCTAGGTTATCTAGTTTTGCATACCATATAGCCGGCAAGTAAAAGTGGTTGGACAGCACATTGATGCACCGTCCAACCACTTTGTTTTAAAGATAGCAACCTTACATAAGATATATTATCGTACTTATCCACGAAGAAACGCGTATACGCTCGTTGCCGCTATGGCTCCATCAGAAACGGCAGTCACAACCTGGCGTAAACGCTTGGAACGGATGTCGCCAGCGGCAAATAGACCTGGCGTGCGGGTCGCCATGGAATCATCAGTAACAATACCGCCGTCCGGCGCCAGATCGACTAGATGCTCAACGAGCTCGGAATGGGGCTGCGTTCCGGTAAAGACAAAGATACCAAACGAGCCAGGGACAAATGACTCGGTGTGAGTTTCCCCGGATGCATTGTCCTTAAAGGTAATCGTCGTTGGCATGGCTTCGCCCGAGAGCTCGACAATACTAGTTTGGTACCTAACTGAAATATTATCTTTTGCAAGAACTTTTTGAACCACACCATCGGGGGCACGGAACTGATCGCGGCGCAAAACGATGGTCACGCTGCTGGCGATTTCTGACAAGAACAGAGCTTCCTCGCAGGCAGCATTGCCGCCGCCGATGACAAAAACCTGCTTGCCGCGAAAGAACATGCCGTCGCACGTCGCGCAATACGAAACGCCGCGACCGCGATACGCATCCTCGCCAACAAAACCAGCAGATCGCGGCGTGGCACCCATGCAAGCGATAACGCTCGAGGCCGACGTATCGCCCAAATCGTGATGCACCGTAAACAGCGCTGCATCGGCATCGTAATCGATACCCGTAACCATGCTCCATGTAACCTGTGCTCCCAGGCCCTCTGCATGCTGCTGAAAACGCTCACCGAGTTCGGCGCCACTCAAGAGCGGAATGCCCGGATAGTTCTCGACTTCATTGGTCGTGGCGATCTGCCCTCCCGACATGCCCTGTTCAATCACGGTCGTCGTTAGGTTGGAGCGCGCCGCATAAATGGCCGCAGCATAGCCCGCAGGGCCGCCACCGATAATCGCAACATCGATCGGCTGATGGGTAGTCATGAAGAGACCTCCTGTCGAAAGATTGGCGTTCTTTGCGCTCATACCCAAATTTACGTGAACATGACACTCATGCACTACAATGATAAATCGCGTAACAAAGCTGAAGGGGAGTTATCGATGGATCAAACGCAGATGAGCAATAGCGCTCCCCTGCCCATGCAAGCCACTCCCCAACCGGAGCAAATGACCGTTTCACCTGCACAAAAACCCCTAGTAACCATTGTGCACGCATCGGTTGGATCGGGCCACAAAGCCGCCGCCAACGCGATTGCACAAGCATTTGAACTTATCCGCGGCACCAAGGGAATCCCTGAGGATATTGAAATTGAAGTGCTCGATATCCTTGATTTTGGACGTATTAAATTCGACGGCAATAAGACCGCGGCTTCTTTTACGGGAGCCACACGCCCCATTTACGACCTGACCTGGCGATATACGCTTACGGGACATCTTCTCTGGGGTGGCGGCACGGCATGGTCGCGTATTATGTTCCCCGCCTTCAACGAATATATTCGTCGCCGCAGGCCTATAGCCGTGGTCGCAACGCACATCACAGCAGCCAATGTTGCCGTGGGCGCCCGCGTAATTACGGGTATCGATTACCCGGTCATCTGTGTGCCGACCGATTACGAAGTCGAAGGCTTTTGGCCCCACAAGGACACCGACCTATTCTGTGTAGCCAACGAGTTTATGGCCGAAACGCTGCGCCCGCGCAAGGTTCCCGAGTCAAAGATCCGCATAACGGGCATCCCCATCCGAGCCGGTTTCGATTCAGATTACAAACGCGAAGATGAGCTCAGCAAGTTCAATCTCCCCATAGACAAAACCGTCGTATTGGTGATGGCCGGTGCCAGTTTACCCCAACCATACGTGCGTTTCCGCGCCGCGATGGACCACACGCTCCCCTTCTTACGCAGCTTTGAGGACATGCACTTTGTCTTTTTACCGGGCAAGGATAAAGAATACGCCACCCGACTCAAGACGCTCTTCGACGCCATGAAGCTCGAAAACGTCACGGTTCTAGACTACGTGGACGACATGGCGGCCCTCATGCACGGCTGCGACCTGGCAATTCTCAAATCGGGCGGACTCACCGTCACCGAGTGCCTGTGCGCGCATCTGCCGATGATCCTGCTGGGCAAGTCCTATGGCCAGGAAAAGGCAAACACCACGATGCTCACCGGCATGGGCGCCAGCATGCATGTCACCACCGCACGAGAACTCATCGTGACGTTGCGCCATCTCCACGATCATCCGGAGTCGCTCAAGGCACTGCTCATCAATGGCGAAGTCCTGCGCCGTCCACACGCAGCCGAGGACATCGCCATCGCCACCATGGAGCTTGCAGGTAAGCCCCAAAAACGTAAACGAGCCTTCTGCCGCTTCTACTGGGGAGGAAAGCCCGCGCATATCCGCTAGTCGAATGTCCGCCGCTCTGCCGGAGCCGCCCTTATATCATTCCATGCTCAAACATTCTCGCTTCGCTGCGAAACTGCGCGTGGAACGATATAAGGGCGGCTCCGGCAGAGCGGCTGCGTTTACTTACTAGCAGCTACTTCGGTATCCCCTCCATTAGAACCTGCAAAGGTAAAACAGGAAAATATAAATACAGTAAGCCGATGCGACAAAGGGACAGCCCCTTTGTCGCATCGGCTTACTAGAAAAGTAAATATTGTTTCAAGCGAGTAGCCGCCCGCCCGGGGCTTACCTAT
>CABUVH010000082.1 GCA_902494935.1 uncultured Collinsella sp. | reverse complement strand
GTGCTTGGCCACCTTGGGCGTCGCGGCCTTGGGCTTGACGGTGACGGCGCTGCCGCCGATCAGGGCCATGATCGGCGCGGTGCCGGCCTCGCCCTGGGCGATGGCGTCGTCGTCGGCGACGATGAGCCAGTAGCCACAGGGCAGCTTGGCCGCCGTGCCCGCGTTAAGGGCCACGGACACGGCGCCTGCTTCGACAATTGCGCGGGCAAGTTTTGCCGTCAGCGAGGTCGTCATGTGGCCGTCGGCATTCATCCATTCGGCAGCCTCTTGCGCCGCCGATGCCGAGTCATCAAACCCCGCATCATGAAGCACGGGGAGAACAGCTTGGCGAACGGCATCATTTGCCCACGTTATGTCAGTTGCGACCTTTTGGTCGGCATCGGCGTCGTCAATAACGGTCGCCGAAAAGAGCTGATACGCGTCATACCGCGTCGCAGCTGTACCATCCACCGTAATGGCTCCGGTGTCGGCGGCGCAGGCCGCCCCAGGGGCAATCGCGAAAGAGAAGACGGCAACCATGGCCATCACCACAACGGCCAACACGTGACGGAGCGGCTTACTCATTGTGACCACCTCGGTCACGATCACGGTGGCGGCGAGCATGCATCCATGTCGCAGCAAAGCACAGCAGAGAAGCGCCTGTCAGATACGTCATAGTCAAACCAGCCCCGCCCGCCTCGGGAAGCGTGGTCGAGTACCTGTTGATAAAAGTCGGCGAGACTGAGGAGCCATTGTCGTACGTAACAGTGGCATCGAGCTTCCCCACGCCATCGGTCACCGTAACTGTGACCTCGTGCACGGCTGTGTCGTAGGCGATATGGTCCTTGACATTGTTCTCGGCGCCCTCGGGAATGACCTCGGAGATGGTGTACTCATAGATCCCCGTCTTGGTGTAATCCAAGACAAAGTTAATATCACCATCCGCACCGTTCCTGATGGTCTGGAGAACCTCACCGGTGTTCTTGTCCTTGAGCACAAACCCGAACTGGCTTTCTTGCAAGGTCGAGCCTTCGAGCAGCTTGGTAGCAGAAATTATAGCTTGACCGCTATAGGGTGCATCATAGACCGTGATATCAGTACTAGCCGTCGGGGTGTCAACGTCGGCGTACTTCGCCTTCAATTGTTCCACCCTAGCAAGGGCATCCTGATAATCGGTTTCGTTGCTGCCCTTGAGTAGAATCCAGACCGGCTTAGAGACAGCGTTGTATCCGCCAGGCGCCTTGGTCTCCTCAAGGCAATACAACTTGTAGGCTTCCATCTTTTGCGTAGCAGTGCCGAACTTTACCGTGCCCTTTTCGTCTGTTTCAGCACTCCGAATCCGAGTTTTCGCAGAATTGAGGCCGGAATCCAAGGCCTTGGCCATATCAACCTCGTAGAGCGTGAACTCAGCACCGGGCAGTTTTTTTTGTGATATCGCTCTCGTCGACCTTGGTAACCGTTACGCCGTAACCGCTACCACCAGCCGAACCGGACACCTTTTTAATAGCCCAGTCTCTTGAATGGACCGTATCACCGTCGTAGACACCCGTAAGCGACGCTTTGTTGCTCAGAGAAACCGTTTCCCCTTCGTTACCCGCAGGAATGACCTCATACTCAACTTTGAGATATTCCTCATCGGGAACGCGGAGCGTCATCTTTGTACACGCCGCGCCGTTTTCATCTTCAATGGTCCTAGCGGAAACGGGGCATTTGTCAGAGCCAAGCAACTTCCAGCCTGTCCCATCGTATTGGGACACATTGACCGAATCCGTCACCAGCGTGCACTTGGCATCCATAACATCGACGAGCTCAAGGAAGTCGCTGCCACTCTTAAGGTCAACCGCTGACTCGTTGACCAAGATGGTGTATTTGATACGGTTGCTGCTAGCGACCTGATCTCCGGTCTTTTGCAGTACGTTGTTCTTAATGGTGACGGTTCCACTACCGGAGTCGAACTTCTTGTTCCCCGACTCGGCACTGGCTGAGTTGGTGAACTTAACCTCGTTCTTAGAGGTATCGAGCTCACCGCGCTTGACCGCCGTCTGATACGTAAGTTTGGCGTAACCAGCATAGTTGCCGAGCGCCGTCGTCGGGATGGAGAAGGTAACGGTGCCTTTGTCATCACTGACGTTCGTAAGGGGTAGGCTGTCGGCGACGGTCTTCTTTCGCTGGGCGGTACCGTTATACGCTTTCTGGTCATACGGATTCTGGATCAGCGAGTATTTAGCAGACCCCGGCACATAGCTCATACCGCTCGGTAATGTGTCCACAACGTTCAGCGGTTGGTTATCAAGCTTGCCGGCGCCGTAACACTCTCCGCTTGGCGTCTTGCCTCTGTTGGCATAAACCGTCCAGTCAACGATCCATGCGCCCTTCTCCTTAGATCCGTCAATTTTGCTCCAGTCGAAATCCCCCTTCCAAGAAACTGCAGTCTTCGCCGAAGGCTTCTCGACATCAGGAGTCGAGTTCGCATCGACATAGTAATAAATATAGTCCGTGAAATATTTAGTACCACTTACTTCCACTGATGCAAAATTGGAGTACCAGCCAGGAAGCGCATCGGATTTTGTCTTATAAGTAATTACCGCATCCGGGTTATCTTTGAGCGCGTTCTTCACCTCGTCGCTTATCCGAATGAACAGGTTGAAGTTTTTCTTGGTTCCAAACGACGTTGAATCACTGCCACCTTCGAACCACCAATCGACGCCCTTCTCCAAAGGGACATCGCCGATTTTAATAGAATAGCTGTCGACGTCTGGGCCGATATTTTGGTTCCAAGCCGTCTGAAACGTATCGTAAACCTTGACCGTTGATGGATTCATTGCATTAACAATGGAACCCAGCGCTATCCGAAGCTCCCAGGTTGCCTGACCTGTTGTCGCCGCATCGGAGTCTTTCACAAGTCTCTTTTTAATCTGCGTCCCCACCAACTTCGGCGTAAACGTGCCGCTGTCCGTGCCGGAAACGGAATTGTCGCGCGAGATACTCGCACTGTTGCTCACCGTGTCATATGATTCTTGTTCTTTCATTTGGGTGTGATAAACAATGCGATAGGGCTGGTACTTATCCGCGTCAGATAGACCTGAGAACGTATAGCTAAACGTTTTACCAGTGGGGCTATCGAGATTGCCGCGGGCGATCTCGTCTTCCCCGTAGAGTCCCCTATAAACGATGTAATTACCCGTATACGTCTGCTTGTCGTCCAGTATGTCGGTGAATGTATAGCCATTCATGTCGGTTTTGATATCACCGTTGTTGAGCGTGACCGTCCAGGTGATATCGGACGGCGTTCCGGTGCCATCGTTCTTGTTGATCATGTCATAGCGGAAATCATTTGCTGAACCTGGCTTTTCCAATCCATCTCTACGGTCTCCGCCCCATGTCCAGCTGACATTGTTTTTTGAATCGTCGAGTTGGTTAATCCAAACTTTGTTGCCCACGGATACATCCGGGTTCATCACCGAATCATAGGTAATCGTATAAGTCCCTTTGGACAAATCCCCCAAATTCAGATTCGCAGTCTGTTTATTTATGGTTGGTTGCGGATTGAGCTCCCGATCGTTCAGCTTAAATGACCCAGTCACGAACGAGAAGTTATTGCCAAGCTCATCCGTGAGGCAGACATTGTGAGCATAGGAGGCAACCTCGAGTTTGAGAGTCCAAGTTACTTTCCCCTCACCGCCGGATTGAGAGAACTTTCCTTCCTTCGCTCCCGTCACATCGCCGTCTATGGTCGCAATGTCGATTTCGGCTGCACCGGGAAACTTAACTTTTGTTGTATCGCCGGAGCCAACGTTCTCATTTGCCAGCTTGAATGAAAAATCAGCACCAACATGAACGTCGGATGGGTGTGTCTTAATCCATGACTCTTTAAAAGTAAAAATCAGCTTATTGTTCTCACATCTCCAAGTACCGGCCTCTTGATTGGAATCATCCATTAGGCGGCCACCGGTATTGTCAAATGCTTTAATGCTGTCCGGGAGAGAGTACTCCGCAACGTTTCGCTCCGCACTCGGGCCATGATTTGCCTCGAACTTCGCACTAAATGAACCGTAGAGTGTGTTGGTCGAAAGCACGGCATTATCATCCAAAGGCGTTTTACGACCCTCATCGGTAAACAGCTCAACCGTAACGTCCGCCGTCGTCCCATCAATCACAATCGGCGTCGGCGCCGGCGCATCCTCGGCGCGCACGGGGGCTGCACCGTGAAAAACGGCGGCGGTGAGGCTAATTAAAATAAAGACCAGGGCCGCCATACCCAGCGACCGTGAGCGGTGTGCGTCCATAGTTGTCCCCTAATTCCTACAACACGTTGTGGAATACGGCGAATCGTCGGATCAAACACAAAACCCCAACATCAACGAGAACCTACCTAGCGCATTGCAAGAACCCATTGGGGAGCAACTTCTAAGACGGTTCGTCTATGCCACATGCATAAAATACAATATAGATACCAGTCATGTAAACCGCAGGTCAAAAGGTCTTTTAATTTAATACCAGTTGATATTTACCTGTTAACGGTTTTGTATTAAAGCAGTTATATTCTATCGAATTATGTATATGTTTAAACAACTTAACTTTGACCTGAAAGCCGCTCGGAGGGATAACGCCCCCGCTGTGGTGCAAAGCAGCCTGTCCCCTTGCACCAAAAAGGGCGCCGACCGCGATGGTCGGCGCCCTTTCTTGTTAGACGCTATAAAGCTCAGCGCTTATTTGTTGACCTGACCGGCGCGGACGGCGGCCTTCTTGCGGTCGGTGGCATTGAGCAGACGCTTGCGCAGGCGGATGTTCTTGGGAGTGATCTCCACCAGCTCGTCGTCGGCGATGTACTCCAGCGCCTCCTCCAGCGAGAAGGTGCGGGGCGGCACCAGCTGGACGGAGATATCGGAGGTCGAGGAGCGCTGGTTGCCCAGGTTCTTGGTACGGGCAATGTTGACGACCATGTCGCCGGCCTTGCTGCGCTCGCCCACGATCATGCCCTCGTAGCACTCAGTGCCCGGCTCAACGAACAGCTGGCCGCGCTCCTGCAGCGTACCCAGAGCGTAGGCAACGGCCTTCTCGGTGGTCATGGAGATCATGGCGCCGTTCTGGCGGTTGCCGATCTCGCCGGCATAGGGGCCGTACTCCAGGAAGGTGTGGTAGAACACGCCCTCGCCATGAGTGACGTTCATGATGCGGTTCTTAAGACCCATGATGCCGCGGGTCGGGATCTTAAACTCGAGGTGCGTCACGATACCCGAGGTATCCATGCTCGTCATGATGCCGCCGGAGGTGCCGAAGACCTCAACGACCTTGCCCGAGTACTCGTCCGGGCACTCGACGACGGCCTGCTCGACAGGCTCCAGCTTGTTGCCGTTCTCGTCCTTCTTAAACAGAACGCGGGGACGACCGACCTGGAACTCAAAGCCCTCGCGGCGCATGGACTCCATCAGGACGGACAGGTGCAGAATGCCGCGGCCAGAGACCTCGACGCCGCTCTTGTCCTCGAGCTCCTCGATCTTCATGGTCACGTTGTTCTCGGCCTCGTTGAACAGGCGCTCCTTGAGCTGACGGGCACCCACGATGTCGCCGTCGCGGCCGACGAGCGGGGAGGTCGAAGCCTCAAAGACGATGGACAGGGTCGGCGGGTCGATCTCGATGGGTTCGAGCTCGACGGGGTTCTCGGGATCGGTGTAGACATCGCCGATATCGGTGCGGTCGATGCCCACGACGGCGGCGATATCACCGGCGCCGACTTCCTGGCACTCGGTGCGACCCAGGTAGTCGAAAGTAAAGAGCTGCTTGACGGTAGCGGTAGCGCTGGAGCCGTCGTTCTTGACGACCAGGATCTGATCGCCCTGGTGGATGGCGCCGGAGTACACACGGCCGATACCGATGCGACCAACGAAGTTGGAGTGGTCGATGGTCACACACTGCATGGCCAGCGGGGCGTTCTCGTCAACCTCGGGCGCGGGCATGTCGTCGATGATCATATCGAGCAGCGGATACATGTCCATGTTGCCGTCGTTGGGGTCAAGACGGGCAAAGCCATTCATGGCGCTGGCGTAGACCACGTGCTCCATGGCAAACTCAAGCTGGTCGTCGGTGGCGCCCAGGTCGGCCATCAGGTCCAGGCAGTCGTTGTAGGCCTTCTCGGGGTTGGCGCCCGGACGGTCGATCTTGTTGATGACGATCATGATCTTGAGGCCGGTGTCGATAGCGTGACGCAGCACGAAGCGGGTCTGGGGCATGGGGCCCTCAAAGGCATCGACCAGCAGCAGGGCGCCGTCGGCCATACGCAGCACGCGCTCGACCTCGCCGCCAAAGTCAGCGTGGCCCGGGGTGTCGATGACGTTGATCTTAACGTCCTTGTACTCGATAGAGATGTTCTTGGCGAGAATCGTAATGCCGCGCTCGCGCTCCTGGTCGTTAGAATCCAGGACGCGGTCCTCGACCTGCTGGTTGGCACGGAAGGCGTCCGTGGCACGCAGGAGCTTGTCGACCATCGTCGTCTTGCCGTGGTCGACGTGAGCGATGATGGCGATGTTCCTCAGATTGTCTACGCGCATGTAGTTCCCCTATCTTCTATCTATATACAACCGGCACGCGTATGCGACCCGCCCAGTAACACAACGCTCGGCGGGAATTTTGAGCCTTTTACCGAAAACTCGTTTATTTTAGCGATTTTAGATAAGAGGGGTTTCCTCGCCTGCAGGTTCAGGGTCGCTCCACATAAAACCATCGCCGGCGCCCACACCCTCGTACAGTACATATGCCGAAAAGCCGCTCTCGAGCGTCGTCTCAAAGAAACTCACAAGCAGGGCGTCATGGTAGCCGACATCAATTTCGACACAACCGGTGTAGCCGATGGCGTAACGGGCGATGCGACCCAGGCCCTCGTCCTTAAGGCCCATCTTGTGCTCGGAGATAAAGTTGGTGGCAGCCTCGAGGCATGCCTCCTCGCCGTCCTCGTCGAGTGCCGCCAGATAGCGGTTGGACGCGGCATCCTCGATCGCAACGACAACGCCGGGGTTCTCACCAGCGGCAAGATCGTCTAAAAATGCCCCGATGAGGTCGCACACCATGGCGTCGAGCTCGGCGGAGACGTTTCCGGCGTCCTGCATATCCTGTGCCATTTTTAGACCTTCCCATCGAGTCCGGCGTCGTTACATCTCTTGTGCCTCGGCAGCGATCTTGGCGGCAGCGTCACGAGCGCGCATCATATCGGCAGCGCGCTTATCGAGTACCTTGATCTGGTTGGTCAGCATCACGGCATCGACCACGCCCCAGACGACCAAGCCCGTCGAAATCGAAAACCCAAGCGCACCAACTGTACCACGAAGGCGCGATGAGATTGCCGCAACAAGTGCGGAGACGGCAACCATCTTGATAAAGGAGGCACGGCGTTCGCGAAGCGTGCGGGCCTGCGTCACATAGGCGATGCGTGCAGCCTCGGATGCCTCCGAGCGCATCTGGGCCTCGCGGGCAATGGCGGCGGCCTCGGCCGAGACGCCACGCTCCATCAGTGCACACTCCGTCTCATGGCTACCCGTCATTTAAAAATCATCGGGCGAGAGCGTATGGACGAACTCGTCGAACTTCTCAAATTCCTGCTCGTCATCGATTTCCTCGGCAACCGGAGAAATGGTCCCCAGGCGGTTCATGATGTCATCCTCCACAAACATGGGGGCATTGCTGCGCACGGCGAGGGCGATGGCGTCACTCGGACGGGCGTCGATGCTGCGCTCGCTGCCGTCGGCCAAAACAACGACCGTCGCGTAAAACACGGGCGGCTCGGCACGGACAATCTCAATACGCTCGAGTTTTGCATCCAGAGCATCAAGCGTATCGAGCAGCAGGTCATGGGCAATCGGGCGCTCGGCACGACCGCTGTCGATACCGCGGCTAATAGCCGCAGCCTCAAACGAACCAGTTTGGATAGAAAGGGAGCGCAGCGGCGCAGGGGAGTCCGATTTGCTGCAGCGCTCGCGAAGTACGATAAGCGATGGCACGGGACCGGCGGCCATGACGATGGTCTCTATGTCGACACGAACCATGGAACACCTCCGGTACGTAGCGGTTAACACACGGCGCCTTCGCCGCATTGAATAGCTATACTACCCAATCTTTCGCACAGCACACAAAATCAAAGTAGTTAATTTGGGACGAGATTTTTGACTACTTTCAGCAGGTAAGAAAAAAGCCCCGAGACCATGCCTCGAGGCTCTTCACAGTTTTGATGGTGGACCTGACAAGATTCGAACTTGTGACCTCCCGGTTATCAGCCGGACGCTCTAACCAACTGAGCTACAGGTCCATCATGGTGGAGGTTAGGGGAATCGAACCCCTGACCTCAGGCTTGCAAAGCCCGCGCTCTCCCAGCTGAGCTAAACCCCCACGGAGACAGTAATAAACACCCCAGCGGCGACTCGGCTCTCGCTGGGGTGTTTATTGCGAAAGAAAGTGGTGGACCTGACAAGATTCGAACTTGTGACCTCCCGGTTATCAGCCGGACGCTCTAACCAACTGAGCTACAGGTCCATCGCGCAAGGGATATATTAGACGAGTCGTTACGCGCGCGTCAACAACTTTTTTGAAAATCTTTGGAGGGTGTTCGCCCCGGCCGCACGGCGGCATGTGAAGTCGCCTGCTCGGACAGTCCTGACTCGCGCAGAGAGCACATTGAGTGCTCTCTGGCTCGTGCGGAACTCGCGATCGACTTCACATGCCGCCGTGCGGCCGGGGCGAACACCCTCCAAAGATTTTCAAAAAAGTTGTTGACGCGCGC
>CABUVH010000081.1 GCA_902494935.1 uncultured Collinsella sp. | reverse complement strand
TGGCCCGTTCGTCTAGCGGTTTAGGACGCCGCCCTCTCAAGGCGGAGATCACCAGTTCGAATCTGGTACGGGCTACCACGCATCTGATACCCGGACTTCCTATGGAAGGCCGGGTTTTTTTATTTTCAAACAACCGTCTGCAATTCCCGTTTGAACCAGAGCTTTGCGTTCTGCCTATGGCCCTTACGGGTACAATATCCAAGATATTTTGACTGTTAGAAGGAGTCTCATGACGGAGTCCTCTCAGCATACGTCTAAGCCCCAGGTCGAGGTTGAGGCCTCGGGCGGAGATGACAATAAGAGCGCACGCCGCGGTGCCATCTTTATCGGCGTCGTGCTGGTAGGTTATATCGTCTATCTGGTGGTAACCGGGCAGATGGGGCAGTTCTGGGCCGCTATGTCGAGCGTCCAGGCGTCATGGCTCGTTGTCGCGTGTCTTTGCATGTTCATGTACCTGTTCTTTGGCATTGTGGCCTATGCGATCGCCGTCTGGCTCGATCCCAATTCGCCCGTCGGCATCCGCGACCTGATCTCGGTCGAGGCGAGTGGCATCTTCTTTGGTAACCTGACGCCCATGATGATGGGCTCCACCCCGGCTCAAATCTATCGCCTGACCAAGGCCGGCCAAAACGTGGGCGAGGCCGGCGCCACGCAATTCACGCGTTTTATCGTGTACCAGTTTGGCCTCGTTGCCTGGGGCGCTATCCTACTGCTTGCTCGCATGCCGTTTTTTGCCGAGCGCTATGGCGACATGACGTTGCTGTGCGTCTTTAGCTTTGGTGGGCACTGCTGCATCTTGCTGGGCATCTTCGCCGTCGCGCTCATGCCTAAGACCGTCACGCGCGTCGCCCACTGCATCATCAATTGGCTTGAGCGCATTGGTGTCTCGGCCACTAAGATCGAGGGATGGCGCACGTTTGTCGATGGCGAGATCTACTCCTTCTCCGAGAAGTTCAAGCTTTCAGCCGGACATTTTTCTTCCATGCTGCTCACGGTGGTCATCACCATGCTGCAACTCGCGTTTTTCTATCTGGTGCCGTATTTCCTGATGCTTGCCTTTGGCCACCACGAGGTCGACTTTTTCTCGGTCATGGCCGCGAGCGCCTTTGTCCAGCTGCTGAGCTCTGCGGTCCCCCTGCCCGGTGGAACTGGTGGCGCTGAGGGCGGCTTTGCATTGTTCTTGGGTCATTTCTTTGGGTCGGCTTCGACCGCCGGCTATCTGCTGTGGCGCCTCATTACGTTTATTGCGCCGACCATTTTGGCTGCGCCCCTGCTGGGACTTAAGAGCGCCCACAACGAGAGCATCCATGCGCGCTGGGATCGTGTGATGCGCAAGCTCGGCCGCACGCCTCAGACGCCCTCTGCGCCCACTATGCCGCACCCCACGAATGCTGTTACCGTTGATCCCAAGAAGCGCGCTCAGAAGGCTTCTGGGACCGCTAAGCCGGCTCATAAAGCCTATGTGCGCCAGACAGGCGATGGTATTCGCGTATCTCCGTCGGCACTCAATAAGAAGAAGCACCCTAAGTCGCAGTAGGGCAGTCGTGCGTTCTTCATGATGCGGGGCATATTTGTGCTGTATGGGGGATAATCCTCTTACGTAGATTATCTCTCATCTGTTGATGAATGCTTGCATATCGAAGGGACACGCCCATGGCAACCAGCAAACCGCGTCTTGATCGTCGCATCATTCGCAGCCGTAATGCCATCCTTTCGGCTTTCGAGCGCCTGCTCATGGAAAAGCCGCTGGCAGACATTACGGTGAGTGCCATCGCGCGTGAGGCCAATGTCGACCGCAAGACCTTTTACGTTCACTTTGGTACGGTTGACGGCCTGCTCGATGCCATTGCCGTCGATGTGGTGGAGATGATTGTCGACTCGGTCGAGAAAACGCTTGCTTCTATGGACGGTGACACCAGCGAGCGCGCTCTTGGCGCGGCGGCGACCTTCTTTAAAACCGTTAATGAGGCACTGTGCAACAACTTAGTGCTCAATCGTCAGCTGATCGAGAATATTCCGCTCGATGATTTCATGGCTCGTCTTCGTGCGCCGCTCGAACATGAGATTGCCGAGCGCGATCTGCTGCCCCAAGGTCTCAAGGACGAGATGTTCGACTACTATCTGGCGTTTTTGCTGTCGGGTATTATCGGTATCTATCGCACGTGGGCATTGTCTGACGGCTCGGTTCCTATCGAGCGCGTCTCTGAGGTCGCCAACGATCTGACTCTCAATGGTCTGTCGAGTCTGGAATCTCGCTTGGATTAGGCCTAGTTGGGCTCGTCGGCGTGGAAATCCCTGTTCACGAGGTTCTCCGGCGCCTTGGAGACCTCGCCGGTGTAGGAGCTGTAGCCTGAGGATCCTTAAAAGAAAGTCCAGTTTATTCTTCCCACTCCAAATGGGAATCCTCCGATGCGCCTTCGCATACTCGCATGACCTCGATACCATGCGAGCGTGCGAACTCGACGAGCTCTGCGTTGCGGGCGTTTATGGTGCCGAAGGCGGAGGGGCACACGATAAGGCGCGCGCAGTGGACGAGGAGCTCTTTGGCGCGGGCTATGGTTTTATCCCCGATCGGCTCGAAGGCGCGCTCGGCCACGCATTCCGTCGCCAGGTCGCGCGCGAGCTCGCAGTCGATGTCCCCTTCGTGCAGAACGCCCGCGTAGAACGCCTTGCCCTGTCGGATGAGCTGGCGAAACACAGCCGACCCCGTACCTGCGCCAGCGATGACGAACGTGTGCGCATCGCCGTGTGGGCGCCCAATTTCCACGCTGCCGAAGCGCTCGTTGAAGGTGCCATGTTTAAGGCCGTAGAGCTCGCCAATCGTCTCGCGCGTGAATATGTCCTCGGGTGCGCCGGCGCGGAAGACCCGGCCGTCCTTCACGCAAATCACCTTGTCGGCGCTTTTCTGCGCGAGCTCGAGTTCGTGGATGGACATGATGATAGCCACATTCCGCGATTTCGCAAGGTGGCGAAGTATTCGCAGCAGGTCGATCTGGTAGCGGATATCGAGATACGACGTGGGCTCGTCGAGCACGAGCACGCGCGGATCCTGCGCGATGGCGCGTGCGAGCATGACGCGCTGGCGTTGCCCGTCGCTTATCTGCATGAAGTCGCGCTCGGCGAGCTCTTCCACATGTGCGGTTTTCATGGCCTCGTCGACCCGACTATGGTCGTCGGGCGAGAGTGTGCCCATTCGCCCGGTGTAGGGATGCCTTCCCGCCTCTACGATATCGCGGCAGGTGAGGAGCTCGGTCCGGGGGCGATCTGTCAGCATAACGGCAAGGTTCCTTGCGAACTCCGCCGTCTTCCATCGGGAAATCTCCCGCCCGTCGAGCTCGACCGCGCCGGCAAGCGGTGCCAGATGGCGTGTGATGGTTTTCAAGATGGTCGACTTGCCCGAGCCGTTCGGCCCGATGAGCGCCACGACGTCGCCCGCGCGAACCTCCAGATCGACGCCTTCGACTACGACCTTCTTGTCGTAGCCCGCCGACAGGTCGCTTATGCGGAAAAGCGGCGCTCCGTCAGCCTGCGTTTCGACCGGGGTTTCGAGGTTCGACTCCGCTCGAAGGAGGCGTTCCGCACGCAGTTCCGCACGAGCCGAAAGTGTCTTCTGGCGCTTTCGTGCGAGCTCAGGACTGGCCAAGCATGGAATGTTCCCTCCGAGCGTTTTGGGCCGCGGCACGAATTCCCCCATCTACCTCACCCGCTTCTTCAGCATGAGCGCGATAACCACCGGCGCGCCGAAGATGGCAGTGACGGCGCTGATGGAAAGCTCGACGGGAGAGAACAGCGTGCGCGCGATCAAATCGCAACCCGCGCAGAAGATGGCGCCTCCCAAGAAGCACGCAGGAATCACGCGGATGGGCTTCGACGACTTCAGCGCCGACTTCACGAGATGCGGAACCGCGATGCCTACGAACGACACCGGACCAGCGAACGCGGTCACGCAGGCGGAGAGCATGCTCGCTAGAAGGACGAGCACCACGCGGAAGCGTGCGACGTTCACGCCGACGCTTTTCGCGTAGGCTTCTCCCAGCTGGAAGGCGGAAAGGGGCTTCGATATCGCGAATACGCATGCGCTCACGGTGATCACCACGACCACGATGACCGCGATGTCGTCCCAGCTCGAACCCGAGAAGCTACCCAAAGACCAGTTGTGCAGGTTCACGATGGACTGGTCGTCGGCGAAGGCGATGAGAAAGTTCGTCGCCGCCGAGCAGATGTATCCCACCATGACGCCCGCCACGATGAGCATGGCCATGAAACTTATGCGCCGTGCGATGAGGAGCACGAAGCCGATGGTGAAAAGCGATCCCAGAAACGCTGCGGCCACCATGGCCGGCGAGGACATGGCCTGGTTCGCGCCCAGAAGTACGATCATCGTAAGCGCGACGACGAACTTTGCGCCCGAGGAGACGCCCAAGATGAACGGGTCGGCGATGGGGTTGTTGAAAAACGTCTGCAGCAGGAACCCGGAGAGGGAAAGCGCCCCGCCGAGAAGCACGGCTGAAAGCACACGCGGCAGGCGAATCTCCCAGATGACTTGGCTTTCCATGGAATTGGCCGCGCCGCCCGAAAGGATGCCGGGGATGTGGTCTGCGGGCACGAGCACGCTCCCGATGCACAGGTTGGCCCCGACGAGCACGATGAGGGCAACGGCGAGCAGCGCCGTCACGACGCGACACCGCGCGGCGCGCCCCGATTCGTCGTATGTCATGGAAAGTCGGCTTCTCATGGTGCTAGCCGAGCTTCCTCAGATAATGGAAGTCGCTCGCGTCATCGCCGGTGAACGCCCCGTGCAGCTCGTCGATAATGTCGGCGGTAGAAGTCATCTGCTGGTACATGTCGGCGCTTGTGACCCAGACGTTGCCGTTCTTCACGGCTTTGAACTGCGACAATAGCGCGTTTTTGCCTACAAAGTCGTTCAAGGTGGCAACCGATTCGTCGATGGTGCCGTTGTAGACGATGATGTCGGCATCCTTCGCCGTCGCGTAGAAGCGCTCCATCTCGAGCGTTACTGACGAACCTGACGTCGACGCCGTCTGCGCGTCATCGAGCGCGTAGTTGCCGCCTGCAAGCTCGATCATCTGCGCCACGTAGTCGCCCGCCCGCCGCGTGACGGCGGCCCCGTTCGAGTTAATGTAGAAATACGCCACGGTTTTACCTGACGACGCAAGCCTCGACGTTTGCTCGACGCGGGCCTTCTGCTCGTTGAACAGGTGCGCGGCCTCGTCTTCCTTGTCGAACAGGACGCCGAAAAGCTTAATCCACTCGACGCGCCCGAGTGCTTCGGGCTCGCTCGACGACTGTTCGGTGAGCACGACGAGCCCGAGTTTCTGCAGCTTTTCCTTCACATCGGGTGTGTGGTTGATCATGGTGTTCTCGATGGCGAGCGTGCAGCCCGAGGCCGATATTCGCTCGTAGTCGGGCGCGCTGTACTTGCCGCCGTAGGCGATCGCCCCACTTTCGAGCGCGCTTTTGAAGCCCGCGACCGAGCAATCGTCGGCCTTCGTGCCCGACATGAAGATATTGTCGTTCGCATCGAGCGCGTCGACCAGGCACATCGTCGCCGACGACACGAGGTACACCTTGTCGGCGGGGCGCCTTATGACCGCGATGTCAGAGCTCAACCCATCAGGTACCTTCGCATCTTGCGGCACCACGAGGAAGCGCTCCCCGTTCGAAACGCAGATAAGCCGCAGGCCGCCTTCGAACTCGTCGACAGTGAAGTGCTTGGCGTATTCAAGCTGAAGCGTCCCCGTCGGCTCCCAGCCGCAGCCCAAATCTGGGTTGTGGAAGTCGGCCGCGGCGCTTGAAGCCGTTCCCGCGGGGGAGTCGCCGCTTGCATCGTCGCCCGATTTCTCCTTCATGGTGGATGAGTCGAAGTGGAGCGTGTAGTCGATGGTGTGCGGCGTCGACATGGCGACGGTCTCGGCCGACACGGCGATGTCCTCGTCGAGCGTGACGGGTATCTCGAACGTGGAGTTGCCGCCGTCGTTTATGGGCGCGTAGTCCACGCCGTCGATGGTCATCTTGTCGTAGTTCGAACTCGACCAGGTGACCGTCGCGGTGTAGGTGTCGCCATCCTTCACAATTGTGGTGGGTGAGGCGATGCTTGCGCGCCCTGACCCGCCGGAAAGCGAGACGCTCACAGTGTATTCCTGAGAGCCCGTCGTGGCACCGGTCGCGTTCGGGCTCGCACTGCACCCCGCGAAGGGAAGCGCGAGCAGGGCGACGAGAACGCAGGCGATCGCGCGCGCCGCGATGCTGTGGCGCTTCCTGTTTTCCCCCTTGGGAAGAATCGACCGCATGGCGTTACTTCAGTGCGTCGGCGCGCAGATCGACGCCGGCGGATTCGAACACGAGCGTGCGGTCGTACCACTGCTCTTTTCTAATACTCCACGCGGCGCAGGCGGTGTCCTCGTCGAGCGCTTCAACGGGCACGTCGTAGGTGTACTTGCCTTCCGCGTTTTCCACATAGGGGATGAAGTCGGCCTCGCTCGCGGCGGCAGCCTCGTCACCCGTGCCCATGAAGAGCTTGCCGTAGCCCGTGCCGGAAAGTGTCATCACGCAGTGCATGGAGCCGTTTTCCACGATGAGCTGGGCGTCCACAATCCTGAACATGTTCGAGCTGGAATCTACGGTGATCGGATAGGTGCCGTCGGCCACCTTGTCGGCGGTGATGGGGGCAGCGCTTGCGCCCTCGGGCGCATCGGCCGCCTGTTCGGTCTTTTCCTGGGAATCGGCATCGCTTGCCTTTGCGCTGTCGATTGAATTTCCGCCGCAGCCGGCGAGCGAGAACGCGAAAAGCGCCGCCGACAGGGCGAAGGCGAGGGTTTTCTTCAACATGGAGGGGTTCCTTTCAATCGCTTCGACCGCCCGCGCCGTGCTGTGGGTGGGCGGGATGCGAATGCAACGGGCATGCGCCGTCAGTCGGGGAAGGCGCATGCCCGTTGCACGGGGACGCGACCGGCGCCCCCGTGCGCGGCGAGTTTACAGCTTGGCGATGGCGTCGTCCACGTGTGAGACGTAGATGTCGTCGACCGCGACGTTCTGTCCCAGACCCTGGAGCAGGCACGTCACTTCGAAGCCGGCGGCCACGAACTTCGCAGCCCAGCTGTCGGGGTCGGTCTCGTCTGCCATGTCGTTGTTCGCGTGGTCGCCCGCGACCACCATGAACGGCGCGAGCACGGCCTTCTTGTAGCCTGCGGCGCTCACGGCGGCGATAACATCCTCGCAGGTCGGTTCAGCCTCGACGGTGCCGACGAAGAACTGCGTCAAGCCCTCGTTCTTGAACACTTCCTGCATCTTGGCATAGTCGGCGTTGGAATCGGCTTCGGTGCCGTGGCCCATGAGGCACAGCGCCGTCTTGCCGTCGTCGAAGGACGCCATGTTCTCCTTAATGGCTGCGGCCACCTTCTTGTAGTCGTCGTCGGAGGTGAGCAGCGGGTCGCCGAGCGAGATTTTGTCGAACTTGTCGGCGTACTTGTCGAGCTCGTCTTTCACGTCGGTGTATTCCAGGCCACCCATGAGATGCGTCGGCTGCACGACGATTTCCTTCACGCCGTCTTCCACGCAGCGGTCGAGCGCCTCGGTCATGTTGTCGATCGTGATGCCGTCGCGCTTCTTCAGCTTGTCGATGATGATCTGCGCGGTGAAGGCGCGGCGGATGTCGTAGTCCTGCCAGTACTTCTCGCGGATAGCGTCTTCGATGGCGCCGATGGTGATGTGGCGCGAGTCGTTGTAGCTCGTGCCGAAGCTCGTGACGAGGATGACCGGCTTCACGGCCTTCTCCTTTTCGCTCGATTTCTCGGAACTCGCGGAGGTGCTGGAGCAGCCCGCGAGCGCGAATCCGGCGAGCGCGACGGCTCCGGTTGCTGCGGCGCCCATGAAGCCGCGGCGTGACATCTGGTCGGACATGGTTTTTCCTTTCCTCGGTTTGCCGGTCCCCCGGCGACAGTTGCTTGTCGGCACAAGCGAAAGAAAAGCGCACCCCTCGGGGTTCACAAGGAGCTAACGCCACGGCGATGCCGTGAGGAAAAGGCGAAGCAGTCTGGCTTGGGGCGCGAGGCAGTTCGCCCGCGCGTCCTATACAGTAATGTCCCTTGCCCAGGATTCCCACCTGGTTCCCTCCGCAAGCCAGCGCGGGCTGTGCGGGCGCCGCGCCGGTCATTTCCTTTTATCCGATTGTCATATGCTCGTTGCCGAAACTTTTACTATGATAGTGGGCACTTGTGAACGTGTCAAAGCCAGGGCGGGCGGCATTGCGCCTCCTGCCTGCGTATTTGCGCCGATTGCCGCTGCGGGCGCCGTGTTTTGCCCGCTGTGCGAAGGGCGGCGTAAACGGTTGCGATGAGAAACGGGAAGGGAAGGCTCGGATGATTCATATCGTTGGCGCAGGCTCGGGCGCCGCCGACCTTATCACGCTGCGCGGGGCGCGCCTTCTGCGCGCGGCCGACGTGGTCGTTTGGGCGGGGAGCCTTGTGAACCCCGAGCTGCTCGCCGATTGCAAGGAATCCTGCGTCGTCTACGACAGCGCGCACATGACCTTGGAGGAAGTGCTCGACGTGATGTGTGCGGCGGATGCGCGGGGCGAGGAAGTGGTGCGCCTGCACACGGGTGACCCGTGCCTATACGGCGCCATCCAGGAGCAGATGGACGCACTCGACGCGCGCGGCGTGGACTACGAGGTGGTGCCCGGCGTGTCGAGCTTTTGCGGTGCCGCGGCGGCGCTTCGCCAGGAATACACGCTGCCGGGAATCAGCCAGTCGGTCGTGATCACGCGGCTTTCCGGGCGCACCCCCATGCCCGCGGG
>CABUVH010000080.1 GCA_902494935.1 uncultured Collinsella sp. | reverse complement strand
GTTTTTGGGCCAGGTTCAGTCTTCCTCGCCTTGCCCCGACTGCCATGGCGAGGGCACGGTTATTGATCATCCCTGCGAGACCTGCGACGGTCAAGGCCGTACGCCTTCGCACGAAAAGATCGACATCGATATTCCCGCCGGCGTTTCGACCGGTCGCCAGCTGCGCGTGAGCGGCTTTGGCGAGGCCGGCCTTCGCGGCGAGCCTTCGGGCGACCTGATTGTCAACGTGCGCGTTGCCGACCATGAGCGCTTTAAGCGCAACGGGGACGACCTGTACCTGGTGAGCGATATCTCGATTGCGCAGGCTGCGCTCGGCTGCGAGATCGAGGTCGAGGGCATTGTGCCCGACGAGGTCGTTAAGGTGACGGTTCCCGCCGGCGCCCAGTACGGCGACACCGTGAGCGTCAATAATTACGGCATGCCGCGCATTGGCGGTGGCGGTTCGCGTGGCCGCCTGATCGTGCAACTGCGCGTGGTCGTTCCCACCGATCTTTCCAATAAGCAGCGCGAGCTGCTCCGTGCTTTTGCCGATGAGATGGGCGATGACGTCGCTTCCGGTAAGAAGTCGGTGACCGACCGTATCAAGAGTGCCCTCGACGATATCCTCGATTAAGGAGCCCGCGTGCTCGCACCCCATATTTCCGTCGTCAACCTCGGTTGCCGTGTCAACCGGGTTGAGTCTGACCGTATCACTGCCGATCTTATGCGCCTGGGCTTTGCTATTGTGGAGCCCCAGGATGCCGATCTGATCGTCATTAACACTTGTGCCGTTACGGGCGAGGCCGAGGCCAAGACCCGTAAGGCCGTCCGTCATGCGCTGGCCCATCCAAACGAGCCCTATGTGCTCGTGACCGGATGCGTGGTCAATTTGCATCCCGAGGAGCTGCCGGAGCTTTCGGATCGCGTGATTGCCGAGCCGTCCAAGATAGATGTCGCCGAACGTGTTTGCGAGGTGCTGGGTGTTGAGTCCGATAGCGTTCCCGCCTGCAGCGATGGCGAGGTGGTCGACGTTCTCGGTCGCTCTCGCCTGGGCGTGAAGATTCAGGACGGCTGCAACCATCGCTGCACCTATTGCATTGTGTGGAAGGCGCGCGGCCCCGAGCGCTCCGTGCCGGTCGAGTCCGTGCTCGAGCAAGTTCGCGAGGCCCAGGAGGCCGGCGTGCCCGAGGTGGTGCTGACCGGTGTGAACCTGGGTGCCTACGATGGCAAGAGCACGACCGACGAGCATGTCGAAATCGATGAGCTGCTCGAGGCCATCATGGAGCGCACGTCTATTCCGCACGTGCGCATCTCCTCGGTGGAGCCCATGGATATTTCCGAGCGCTTGCTCAAGGTGATGGCTCGCTATCCGAAGCGTATCGCTCCGTTTTTGCACCTGCCCGTGCAGTCCGGCTGCACGGCGACCCTGCATCGCATGGGCCGTCCCTATAGCGCCGTGGCCTTCGAGGACACGGTGCGTATGATACGCGCCAATCTGCCGCAGGCGTCCCTTTCTTGCGACGTTATTGTCGGCTTCCCCGGTGAGACGGACGAGGAGTTCGAGGAGTCGCTGGCGCTGTGCCGCCGTGTGGGTTTCTCGCGTATGCACGTGTTCCGCTACAGCAAGCGTCCCGGTACCCTTGCCGCCGATATGCCCGACCAGGTTCCGCCCGAGGTTATGGCCGAGCGCAGCCGCCGTATGCGGGCCGCTGCACAGGAGCTCGCTATTGCCGACGCTCGCCGTCGCGTGGGCACGGTTGAGCGTGCCGTGCTCGAGTATGGTGACAACCTGACGCTCGGCTCGTTCCATCATGCCCGTCTTGACGATACCTGTGGACTTACAGCCCCGTGCCTGCTCGATGTTGCTATCATCGGAGTCGATGATTCCGGCTTGGTCCATGCACGCAGGGAGGTTCATGGAAGCCTCGAAGATTAGACTTACCGTTCCCGAGGGAATTGATCCCTCGCGCGTTTTGGGCGCCGGCGACGGCGTCCTTCGTGCGCTTGAGAGCTTGGTTCGCGCCCATGTGGTCGCCCGTGGCGATAGCATCTCCGTGAGCGGCGACCCGGACGAGGTCGAACTCGTGGCGCGCTTTTTCGAGCACGCTTTTCGCGAGGCGGCCGCCGGGCGCACGCTGTCTGCCGACGATGTCTCTCGCTGCCTGGCCGTCTTGCGCGACGGTGAGCACGAGGCTACGTCGCTTCGCGATGACGTGCTGCTTTCGTATCGCGGCCGCGTCATTCGCCCCAAGACGCTCGGGCAAAAGCGCTATGTGGATGCCATCCGCTCGCATACCATCACGTTTGGCTTGGGTCCTGCCGGTACCGGTAAGACCTATCTGGCCATGGCGCTCGCCGTTGCCGCGCTCAAGCGTCACGAGGTGGGCCGTCTGATCTTGACGCGTCCGGTTGTCGAGGCGGGGGAGAATCTGGGCTTTTTGCCCGGCACCCTCGAGGAAAAGATCGATCCCTACATGCGTCCGCTTTACGACGCCCTTTTTGACATGATGGATCGCGAGCGCACTGATGAGCTTATGGAGCGCGGCGTGATCGAGATTGCCCCGCTTGCCTACATGCGCGGCCGCACGCTGAGTGATGCCTTCGTGGTGCTCGACGAGGCGCAAAATACCACGCCCGAGCAGATGAAGATGTTCCTGACACGCCTGGGCTTCAACTCCAAGTTCGTGATCACCGGCGACCTGAGCCAGCGCGACCTGGTGGGTCGTCGTGGCGGTCTTGCCGACGTTGAGCAGATTTTGGGCCGTGTCGACGATGTCGCATTTTCGCACCTCGAGCGCGCCGACGTGGTGCGCCATGCCCTGGTGGGACGTATCGTCGAGGCATACGATACTTATGATGATGTGCGCGAGAAACGCGTACGTGACCGAAAGGAGTCCCGTTGAGTGTATTGATCAGCAACGATGCCGAGCTCGATACGCTGCTTGACGCGCAGGAGGTGGAGCACATCTGCGAGGTTGTGCTTGCCGCCGAGGGCGTTGAACGTGAAGTCGAGATTTCCCTTTCGTATGTCGACGAGGACGAGATGCACGAGCTCAACCACGAGTGGCGCGGTATCGACCGCACCACCGATGTGCTCTCGTTTGAGTGCGACTCGGCCTTTGACGAGGATATTCCCGCCGACGAGACGCTCGAGCTCGGCGATATTATCTTGGCCCCGCAGGTTATTGCCCGTCAGGCCCCCGGTTTTGGCAATAGCCCCGCTGACGAGTGCCGTCTGATGCTCGTACACGGAATGCTGCACCTGCTGGGCTATGACCACATCGAGGACGACGAGGCCGAGGTCATGGAGGCCCGCGAGGACGCCATCCTGCGCGATCTGGCGCTCGAGCGCGGCGAGGACCCTAAGCTAGTCCACGTCGGCCCCATCACCAACCACGCCCACGACTAGGAGCCGTCTATGATTCCCGGATCGAACAAGGACCATCCGTCCTTCTTAAAGTCGTTTTCCTACGCCATGGAGGGCTTCGTCACCGCCGTCAAGACCGAGCGCAACATTAAGGTCATGCTCGTTGCGGGCGTGTGCACCGTCATTGCCGGCTGCGTCGTGGGGCTCGACATTGCCGAGTGGGCCACGATTATCATCTGTTGTGGCCTGGTGATTCACGGCGAGCTGTGCAACACCGCTATGGAGGCCATCGTCGACCTGGCGACCCAGGAGCTCCATCCGCTGGCCAAGCGTGCGAAGGACATCGCCGCCGCTTCCGTATACGTACTTTCCATCACCGCCGCGATTGTGGGCGTGCTGGTATTTGCCCACGCGCTCGGCTTTATTTAGAAAGGGATTCCCATGTCCGACAATATGCAGCTTATCGATGAGATTTTGGATGACGAGTCCCTGGACGCGGTGGATACCGAGGAGCTCGAGGAAGTCGAGGAGTTCGACCCGTTTGAGGGCATGAGCGATGAGGAGCTCGACGCCCTGTGCGACGAGGACGACAACCTCACGGGCTTTGGCGACGTGGAGCCCGGTTTCCGCAGCGGCTTTGTGGCCCTGGTCGGTCGTCCCAACGCCGGCAAGTCTACGCTGCTCAACGCCTGCTATGGCAAGAAGGTCGCCATCACTTCGCCGGTGGCCCAGACGACCCGCCGCCGCATGCGCGCCGTCGTCAACCGTCCCGGCTACCAGCTGGTCTTTGTCGATACCCCGGGTATTCATAAGCCCAAGGACGGCCTGGGATCCGAGCTCAACAAGAGCGCGCTGTTCGAGCTGAACGATGTTGATGTCGTCGCGTTTTTGATTGATGCCACCAAACCGATCGGCAGGGGAGACGCCTGGGTTGCCGAGCGCGTCAGATGCGCCCGTTGCAAGAAGGTCCTGGTGCTCACTAAGGCCGATGAGGCCGACCCCGCACAGGTCATGGAGCAGCTCAAGGCAGCCCACGAGCTCATGGAATATGACGACGAGATCGTGACGTCGTCGGTCAAGAACTTCAACGTCGATGCCTTTATCGAGACCGTTGCGCACTTTTTGCCCGAGGGTCCGCGTTGGTTCCCCGAGGATATGGGTACCGACGCTTCCGACGAAACGCTCGTTGCCGAGTTTGTGCGCGAGAAGGTCTTGCGCCGCACCCGTGATGAGATCCCGCACTCCGTTGGCGTGATCTGCGATGCACTCGAGCAGACCAAGAAGGTACTGCGCGTGCACGCCACCATTTACGTCGAGCGCGAGGGCCAAAAGGGCATCATCATCGGCAAGGGCGGCGAGATGATCAAGCATATCGGTATCGACGCCCGTCGCGATCTTGAGCGTATCTTTGGCACGCAGGTCTTTTTGGAGCTGGACGTGAAGGTCAAGGCCGGCTGGCGTGACGACGAGGCCCAGATTCGCCGCTTTGGCTACAACGCCGAGGACTAAGGGCGCGCGGCGCGCATGGCAGGCTCCCGGACATATCGCACGAAGGTACTCGTCCTCGACAAGACGAAGCTCAAAGAGACGGACTTGATCCTGACGATGCTTGACGAGCGGGGTCGGCAGGTTCGTGCCGTGGCAAGGGGCGCCCGCAAACCCGGCGGACGCCTGGCTGCGCGCTGCGAGCTGTTCTGTACGGTAGATATGCTGCTCGCACATGGACGGTCACTCGACGTGGTTTCCCAGGCCGAGCTTATGGAGGCGCCGCTCGGCGTTGCGCCCGATTACGAGACGACCTGCGCCGCAAGCGCGATCGCCGAGGTCGCGCGCGTGTGCTCGTTCGAGGACGCCGAGGACCCGTTTACCTTTGCTATAACGCAGCGAGCGCTTGCCCTGGTGGGCAGCGGGCTCGACACGGCGCATATGGATCTACTTGTGGCGGCATATGTCTTTAAGCTGCTGTCGCACGTTGGCTATCGACCAGATTTTTCGGCCTGCGTGCTGTGCGGAGACCCCATGCTGTCGTATTTTTCACCACAGGCGGGCGGGCTCATGTGCGGATCGTGCGCGTCGAGCGTTCCAGGTGCCGAACTGGTGTCGACCGGTGAGACCGCATGGCTGCGCGCCCTCATGTCCATGACCTTCGATGCGCTCATGGCCGAGCGAATCGACCCGCATACGGCGGCATTCCTGCTCGGGCTTTCGCATGTTTGGGCTGCGACGCACACCGATCAGCGCCTCCGCGCGATGGAATTCATGTTGGGTCGGTGATGATGCGCAGGCGCGGGCTGCTTGTGGTAACATACCGACCTGTTGGTACCTCGACCTTGGTTGTTCGCTCCACCGGCGGCTTCCCAGTCCGAGGCGAATCGAGTCGCCCGTGGGCGACGCAAAACGAAAGGTGAAACAATGACTGTTTCCAAAGAGCGCAAGGCGGAGCTGACTGCTCAGTTCGGTAACACCCCGGTCGACACCGGCAACCCCAAGGTTCAGGTCGCCATCCTGTCCGAGCGCATCAAGGAGCTGACCGAGCACATGAAGTCCCACCAGAAGGACTTCCACACCCGTCGTGGCCTGCTCATGCTCGTCGGTCGTCGTCGTCGTCTTCTTTCCTACATCAAGAAGAACGACATCGTCGAGTACCGTGAGCTCATCAAGGCTCTGGGCATCCGCGACAACATCCAGTAGGATTTGTACATGCTAAGAGCGTCCTGCGCAGCGGGGCGCTCTTTTTGTGTAAGGGCGCGAACAATCACGCTCTGAAGCGTGGCGGGGGCAGGGGGCCCGCGTCACATGAGAAGCCCGCAGGCAAGGGGCCTGTGGGGTAAAGGAGAACAATGACACTCGTATCCAAGACCTTTGAGCTGTACGGCAAGACCTACACCTTCGAGTCGGGCGAGCTTGCCAAGCAGGCCACCGGCGCCTGCCTGGTCAAGCAGGGCGACACCACGATGCTCGACACCGTGGTCGTCTCCAAGGAGCGCAAGAACTACGACTTCTTCCCGCTGACCGTCGACTTCAACGAGAAGATGTACGCCGCAGGGCGCATCCCGGGTGGCTACCTCAAGCGTGAGGGCCGTCCCAGCGAGAAGGCCACGCTCACCGCGCGCATGATCGACCGTCCGATTCGCCCGAGCTTCCCGGACGGTTTCCGCAACGAGGTGCACATCGTCGCCACCTCGCTTGTCGCCGACCAAGTCAACCCCTTTGACGTCATCAACGTCATGGGTGCTTCCCTGGCCATGACGCTCGGCGGCGTGCCCTTCGAGGGCCCGCTTGCCTGCGTGCGCATCGGCCGCAACGTGGAGACCGGCGAGTTTATCGTCAACCCCACCTACGAGGAGCGCGAGAACTCCGATCTGGACCTGGAGCTGGGCGGATCCGCCGACTTCATCTCGATGGTCGAGGCCGGCGCCGAGGAGATCTCCGAGGACGACATGCTCGCCGCCATGAAGTTTGGCCAGGAGGCCCTTGCCGCTTTCTGCCAGGCTCAGGACGAGTTCGTCGCCGAGTGGGAGCAGGTCAACGGCCCCATCGTCAAGAAGGAGTACCCGCTCGACCAGCCCGTCGAGGAGGTCCAGGAGCGCATCTTCGCCCACTACGACGAGATGGCAGCCGCCCTTCGTGACGCCGACAAGCTCTCCCGTATCGGCAAGGTTGAGGCTCTGAAGGAGTCCATCCGTGCCGAGTTCACCGAGGAGGAGCAGGCCGCTTGGGAGCGCGAGATCCCCGTGGCGCTCAAGAAGCTCGAGAAGAAGGCCATGCGCACCATGGTCGTCGAGACCGGTGAGCGCGTCGACGGTCGTGCCGCCGACGAGATCCGTCCCATCATGGTGAAGGACAACTACCTGCCGCTCGTTCACGGCTCCGGTTTGTTCCAGCGTGGCCAGACCCAGGTGCTCTCGGTTCTTTCGCTCGGCATGCTCAACGAGGGCCAGCGTCTGGATACCATCGAGCCCACCGAGGGCAAGCGCTACATGCACCACTACAACTTCCCGCCTTTCTGCACCGGCGAGACCGGCCGCATGGGCAGCCCCAAGCGCCGCGAGATCGGCCATGGCAATCTGGCCGAGCGCGCTCTGCTTCCGGTGCTTCCCGACGAGAACGAGTTCCCCTACGCCATCCGCGTCGTCTCCGAGGTCATGGAGTCCAACGGCTCCTCTTCGATGGCTTCGACCTGCGGCTCCACGCTCGCCCTTATGGACGGCGGCGTGCCCATTAAGCGCCCGGTCTCCGGTATCGCCATGGGCCTGATCCAGGAGGAGGGCAAGACCGTGGTGCTGTCCGACATCCAGGGTCTCGAGGACTTCCTGGGCGACATGGACTTTAAGGTCACCGGCACCACCGAGGGCATCACCGCCCTGCAGATGGACAACAAGGCCACCGGCCTCACCTTCGACATCCTGGCCCGCGCTCTGCAGCAGGCCAAGGAGGGTCGCGCCTTCATCCTGCAGAAGATGCTCGATGTGATCCCCGAGCCGCGCCACACCACGCGCAGCACCGCTCCGCGCATCGTTTCCATCCAGGTTCCGACCGACAAGATCCGCGACGTCATCGGTTCCGGCGGTAAGGTCATCCGCGGTATCCAGGACGAGACCGGCGCCTCGGTCGACATCCAGGAGGACGGCACCGTCTTTGTCGGCGGCACCGGCGAGTCCGTCGACCAGGCCGTCGAGCGTATCAAGCTCATCATCAAGGTTCCCGAGCCGGGCGAGGAGTACACCGGTCGCGTGGTCTCCATCCAGCCCTTCGGCGCCTTCGTCAACCTGCTACCCGGTAAGGATGGCCTGCTACACATCTCCCGCGTCGCCAAGGGCCGCGTGGAGAAGGTCGAGGACGTCCTCAATGTGGGCGACGAGGTCAAGGTCGTCGTCATCGAAGTCGATGACCGCGGCAAGATTTCGCTCGATCGTCTGGATAAGCCCGAGGCCCCGGCTCGCGCCGAGGGTGCCTCAGAGGGCGACGGCGAGCACTTCCAGCGCCGTGAGCGTCCGCGTCGCGAGCGCTCCGAGCGCAGCGACCGTCCGCGCCGTCCCGGCGACAACGGAGGCCGCAAGCCCCGCCGTCACCACGACGCCGAGTAACAGCTACACATAAGCAGCTCAACAAGGGCGACTCCGGACTGGGGTCGCCCTTTTGCTATTCCCGGCGGGGTCCGCGGATAAAGTTTCCTGCTCTACAGTCCTGCTCACGACGGAGGCCACATTAAGTGGTCTCCTGTTCGTGCGGAACTCGCGATAAACTTTATCCGCGGACCCCGCCGGGAATAGCAAAAGGGCTGGTTGATGCGGGTTTCGATTTTGTCAGACAGTCTATTCAGTTATATGAATTCAGATCTTTAGATAAACGCATGTGCGGCATTACCCCAGATACAACCGACCAAAATAAACCTGTCCCTATTTGTCAGGTCTGGGGCCATCGGGGGCCGGGGCGGGTTAAGTTTGTCGCGAGTTCCGCACGCAAAGGAAAGC
>CABUVH010000079.1 GCA_902494935.1 uncultured Collinsella sp. | reverse complement strand
ATCAGGGTAGCGCTGCGACGCGGAAATCGCGCGCTGTTGACGCGCCCCCGCAGTGCCCGCTTCTCCCGAGAACAATTATCAGTGCAGGTCGCCGGAGCTCAAAACTGGGGCCTGGTCGGCAGTTCTCGGATTTTCGCCTTACTTCCGGATTGGGCGCTCATTTAGCACTCTCGATGTCCCCACATCCTCTAAAAAAGTTCTTAAAACAGCCTTAAAGGCGTTTCAACTCGCGTTGACAGCGTAAAATACGCATGTTTGACTATGAACGAAGTGGATTTTAGGGGAGGGGTGCGCCATGGAGGTGCTGGTTGTTGGCAACACCGCATATGTTGACGATGACTTTTGTGCCAAGGCGTTCCCCGGGGACCATGTGCAGGTCGTCGCTGCCGCGGAAGCACGCCGCGATGAGTCATCGCCCCATGCCTCGTGGAAAGAGCTTCTGCAACACCTGGATCAGGCCTACGAGTTCGACCGCGTGGTCTACCTATCCAATTACCTTACCCCGCATACCGATACCGTGGGCGATATCGAGACGCTGCGTTCGGTCTTTCGTGCGTGCGCGGGTCGACGGATCCAACTGCTGTATGTAGCGGGGCCCGCGGGTGCCGAGGGTGCCGCCGATGCCGCGGGGCGAACGGGCAAGGGAATTATCGCCCGTGCGTCAAACGACCTGTGCCGCTACTATGCTGCTCGCGAGGGCGTCCAAACCAAGATCCTGCGCGTGCCGTTCCTGTATACCGCGTCTGCCGCACTGGAGGACCCGTTTTTGGTGCCGCTGTTCGACGCGTGCTCAACCGGATCGGTCGCTCTGCAGGGCGCGCAGGATGCGGCGTTTCCCCTGCTGTGTGCCGAGGAGCTTGCGGTGCTGGTACGCCGTATCTTCGATAGCTGGGATGCCTCTTTTGAGACGCTCGACGTTGCCGATGCCTTCCATCACACAGCGGGTGAAGTGGGCGAGGCTCTTCAGGCGCTGTTCCCAGGGCTCTCAGTTGCCTATGGCGATTCTGCCGGCTACGCCCTGCCCGTCAGCGACGTCGTTCGCGTGCGCTATGGCTGGTTTCAGCGGTACGACCTGCTGCGCGATCTTTCGACCATTCAAGTGCGTTGGGATGCTGGCCGCGCAAAGAAGGTCAACCCCTTGCGCGCCGCCATCGACCGCATCCAGATGCGCGCGCTGCCTATTAAATGCCTGGAGACGGGCGTTGCCTGGGTTCTGTTCGAGGTGCTGGAGCATCTGTTCTCACAATCGGCCCAGCTCAACGTGCTCGATTATCGCCTGCTCTACGTGGTGCTGATCGGCACGCTGTATGGCTTGGACTTTGGCCTGGTTGCGGCGCTGCTGGCGTCGGTGGGCTTGGCCGTGAGCTACTTTACCCAGTATGGCTATACCTTCCAGGGACTTTTCTACGAGCCGTCCAACTGGCTGCCGTTTATTGCGTACTTTGTTGTGGGTGCCGTGTGCGGCTATGTGCAGCTGCGCAACAGCGAAGCCATTAGGGCGGAGCGCGACCAAAACGATCTCGTGCGCAACCGCAATACGTTCCTTACGCAGCTCTACCACGACGCGATCGAGGACAAGCGCGCGTACAGGCGCCAGATCGTGGGTCGCCACGACAGCTTTGGCAAGATCTTTGCCGTGACGCAGGAGCTCGACGTGCTCAACCCACGCAACATCTATCGCAAGTGCTGCGAGCTTCTGGGCGAGATCCTCGAGAACGATTCGGTGGCGATCTACCATGTTTCGGGCGGGGCATTTGCACGCCTGGTGGCAGCAAGTCCCGCGATTGCCGAAGATGCCGCACGCTCGCTCACGCTTGAGCAGCTTGCACCTCTTTTGGGCGACGGGGGTCGTTCGAACCTGTGGGTGAACCGCGAGCTGACGCCGGGGCTTCCCATGTTTGGATACACGATCGAGCGCGACGGGGCACCCGCCGTGTTGATCTTTGTGCGTAGTGCGGCCGAAAACCAAATGACCCTCTATTATCAAAACCTGTTCCGCATCTTGTGCGGCCTGGTCGAAAGCGCGCTGGGCCGTGCCTTTGACTATGAGGCGGTGGCGCAGGATAAACGCTGCGTTGAAGGCACTTGCGTGCTCAAGCAGGCTGCCTTTGGCCAAGAGCTCGCGGCGGAGCAGGCGCTGGCAGATAGCAAGATGGGGAGTTATTTGCTCCTGCGCGTGGTACCGGGCATGGAGCCTGTCGGCGAGCTGGTGGGCGCAATTGGGTCGGCAATCCGCGAGAGCGACGCGGCGGGCTTGGTCGACGGCGACGTGCTCTACCTGCTTATGCGCCAGGCAAAGGCGTACGATCTGCCCATTATCCGCGAGCGCCTGAGCGCAAAGCAGATTGCGGTGGAGCCCGTCGACGGCGAGGACATCGTGGCGCTGCTGCAGCACATCTCTTACACCGGTGACGGTGAGGGGGGTGCCGCTTGATCTCGCTTGTCGTTGCTGCCGTCTTGCTGCTGATTCATGCGCTGGTTTGCCTGATGCTGTGGACGCTTATGAAGCTGGGCCTGCTGCCGGTGCGTGGGCACATGCTGGCTGTGATAGTGCTGGTGCCGCTGTGGGGCCCGTTGCTGGTGGTTCTGCTATCGGTCCGCAGCGCGGTGTTTGGCGAGGGGCTGAAAGAGTCTGCGCTGGAGTCGCTGCGCTTCAACGACGAGCTGCATCGCAGCATCCTGGTGCACGACCGTGACGCCGATGCGGGCGTGGTCCCGCTCGAGGAGGCGCTCATCGTCAACGACCCGGCATACCGGCGCCGCCTAATGCTCTCCATGCTCACCGAGGAGCCCAACGCGTACCTGGCGCAGCTGCAGGCGGCTAAGCTTAACGACGACGTTGAGGTGGCGCACTATGCCGCGACGGCGGTGGCGCAGATCTCCAAGGAGTCCGACCTTAAGCTGCAGCAGCTGGAGCGTGCCTTTAAGACGGACCCAAGCGCGCAAAACCTCAACGAATACTGCGATTTTCTTGGTGAATTCTTGGGCTCGGGCTTGGCCGAGGGGCGCGTGGCTCAGATTCAGCGCCAACAGTACGCGCGCCTGCTTGCGCGTCGCTGCGAGCGCGAGGATACCCTTGAGCTGCGCATTCGATATGCGACGGCGCTGGCCGATGTCGGACAGATCGACGAGGCGCAGGCCGTGACCGACCAGCTGATGCTCGACGTGCCCGAGGAGCAGGAGGTTTGGATGCTTTGCCTGCGCCTGGCCGTGATGCGCCGCGACGGTGACGAGGTCCGCCGTGTGATCGATGCGATTGACAAGCAACATGTGTATTTGAGCGCCGACAACCGCGAAAAGTTGGCGTTTTGGCGCGACGGGGAGGAGGCCAGATGAGCGTGGCGCAACATATCCGCGACCGTGCAGGGCGCTTTCGTTGGATGGGACTCCTCGTGGTGTGGGCGGTCTTTATTGTCATGGCCGCCGTGCTGCTGGTGGAGCGTGCCGGCGTGCAGTACAGTGCGGGCCAGCATAAGCTGGGGATGCTTGCCGCCAACGATGCGGTGCCGGCCTCCTCGGCAATCTTTGGCCAAAAGCCCACGTGCCTGGTCATTACCGATTCCGATCAAGCTGGCGTCGAGGACGTAAAGGAACAGTTCGACCAGATCCTACTCGACATGAAGATCGCCCATCGCGATGTTGATATTGCCACCGACGGTGCGGACGCGATCCCATCGCTCACGTCGTTTGATCGCGTGATTGTGCTTATGCCCTCGCTTGACGGACTGGGTACGCATCTGACCGATCTGATGAGTTGGGTGAGTGCGGGCGGATCACTCATGCTGGGCATGACGCCAGATAACTCGAACTACCTGCAGGCTGTTGCTTCCAAGCTTGGGATCGAATCGGCCGGATATGACTATGCGACAGCCGAAAGTATTGTTCCGAGCGATGACTTTATGTTGGGCGGAGGAGAGCGCTACGAGTTCTCGGATCCCTTCGATTCTTCGCTTTCGGTTTCATTGCGCGAAACGGCGCGCGTATGGGCAAAGACCGGTGACGCGGGCACGCCGCTCATTTGGTCTAACGATTGCGGCAGTGGTCACACCGTGGTGTGCAACATTGGTATCTACGACAAGGTCATGCGTGGGTTCTATGCTTCGGCCATAAGCTTGCTGGGTGATGCCACGGCCTATCCGGTCATCAACAGCGCCGTGTTCTATTTGGACGACTTTCCTAGCCCCGTGCCCTCGGGCGATGGTACTTATATCAAGCGTGACTACGGCCTTTCCATTGCGGATTTTTACACCAAGGTCTGGTGGCCCGATCTGCAAAAGCTCGCGCAAAAATACGGCATTCGCTATACCGGCGTGATGATCGAAAACTACGAGGACGCGGTCAACCAGACCGAGCCCGCGCGCCAGGCCGATACCACGCAGTTCCGCTACTTTGGCGGCATGCTGCTGCAGATGGGCGGAGAGCTGGGCTTTCACGGCTACAACCATCAGCCGCTTGCGCTCTGGGACACCGACTATGGTACGTTGTACGTCTACAAGACGTGGAAAAACAAGGAAACGCTCGTCGCTTCGCTCAACGAGCTTATAGCCTTCCAGGACGAGGTGCTGCCCAACGCGCACGGCTCGGTCTACGTGCCACCGTCGAATATCCTTTCGGCCCGCGCGCGCCAGCTTATCGGCACCGACGTTCCGCGCATTAAGACTATTGCCAGTACGTACTTTGAGGACGGTACCGACTTGCCGTACGTGCAGGAGTTTGGCGTGGCGAGCGATGGTATTGTGGAGCAGCCGCGTATTGTCTCGGGCGGCATGGTCGACGATTCCTATATGCGCCTGGCTGCCGTGTCCGAGCTCAACATGCACTACGTGAGTACGCACTTTATGCACCCGGACGACCTGCTCGATCCCGATCGCGGCGCCAAGGAGGGCTGGGAAGTCTACAAGGGCGGCCTGACCGACTACCTGGACTGGCTTACCAAGTCTGCGCCCGACCTGCGCCGCCAGACCGGCTCGGATTGCTCGGGCGCCATTCAGCGCTTTTCGTCGGTTACGGTGAGTGTGGATACCAGTGCGGATGCCTGGACGCTCAGCCTGGGCAATTTCCACGACGAGGCTTGGCTCATGTTCCGTACCAATAATGGCGAGCCGGGTGCGGTGACGGGTGGCGAGATTACGCATCTGACAGGCGACCTGTACCTGGTCAAAGCCACGGACAAGACGGTGACCATTGCGCGCAAGGCGGGTAGCGACAAATGAGAATCTGCTTGGTACTCGAGGGTTGCTACCCCTATGTGCACGGCGGCGTGTCTACCTGGATGCACGGCTACATTACGGCTATGCCCGAGCACGAGTTTGTGCTGTGGGTGATCGGCGCGCATGCTGCCGACCGTGGCAAGTTTGTCTACGAGCTGCCCGGCAACGTGGTCGAGGTGCACGAGGTGTTCCTGGACGATGCCCTGCGGCTTTCGGGCGAGCAGCACGAAGCCAGTTTTAACGACCGCGAGCGCGAGGTGCTACGCCGTCTGGTGTCGCTCTCCAATCCGGACTGGGACGTGCTGTTCGATATCTTTCAGCGCCGTCGCGTGCATCCGCTCTCGTTTTTGCAGAGCCGAACGTTTATGGACATCTTCCGCGACGTGTGCCTTGCCGAGTACCCCTACACGCCCTTTGCCGACGCATTCCACACCATGCGCTCTATGCTGTTGCCGGTGCTCTACCTGCTGGGCAGCGAGGTGCCGGTTGCCGATGTGTACCACGCTATCTCGACCGGCTACGGCGGCCTGCTCGCCTGTCTGGGCTCAAGCGTTCACCATGCGCCGGTGCTGCTCACCGAGCACGGCATCTATACCCGCGAGCGCGAGGAAGAGATCATTCGCGCCGATTGGGTGGTGCCGTCATTTAAGGACCGCTGGATTCGCTTTTTCTACCTGCTTTCGGAGGAGATCTACCGCCGCGCCTTCCGCGTGACGAGTTTGTTCCATAACGCCCGCAAGACGCAGATTGATATGGGCTGTGATGCGGACAAATGCCTGGTTATCCCCAACGGCATCCAGTTCGATCGCTTTAAGGATATTCCCTTAAAGCCCGATGATGGCTGGGTGGATATTGGCGCAGTGGTGCGCTTGGCGCCCATCAAGGACGTCAAGACCATGATCTATGCCTTCTTTGAGCTGCACGAGCGCCTGCCTAAGGTGCGCCTGCACATCATGGGCGGCGTGGACGACGAAGAGTACGGCGCCGAGTGCCACGCGCTGGTCGATACCCTGGGCGTGCGCGACCTGATCTTTACCGGTCGCGTCAACGTGGTCGAGTACATGGAAAAGCTCGACTTTACCATTTTGACGAGCATCTCCGAGGGCCAGCCGCTTAGCGTGCTGGAGTCGCTTGCAGCGCGCCGTCCCTGCGTGACGACTGAGGTGGGCTGCTGTCGCGAGCTGCTCGAAGGCGCCCCGGGTGACGACTTTGGCGTCGCGGGTTTTGTGACGCCGCCCATGTATCGCAAGGGCTTGGCCGATGCCATGGAGCGCATGTGCGTGAGCCGCGCCCGTCGCATTGAGATGGGGGAGCGCGGGCAGCGTCGCGTTGCCACGTACTTTTTGCACGAGCAGATGCTCGCCAACTATCGCGCGCTGTACGACGAGACGGCGTGTGCGTT
This sequence comes from uncultured Collinsella sp., assembly GCA_902494935.1. Lineage (GTDB taxonomy): Bacteria > Actinomycetota > Coriobacteriia > Coriobacteriales > Coriobacteriaceae > Collinsella. The sequence goes on along the minus strand of CABUVH010000079.1, from coordinate 2,353 downwards.
TAACCTGTCCAGAGAGGGAGAGTAGCCGGTGGCCGGAATTGGTTTTGAGCTTAAGCGCCTGTTTAGGCGCAAGGGCCTGTTTGCCACGATGCGCGCTTACGGCTACGCCGGCATTGTGTGCACGGGCCCCATGCTGCTGGGCGTGCTGCTCCAGGTGGGTATCTTGGTGCTGTGCGGTCTGTGGGGTGTGGGCCGTGCCAACCAGGATCTGTTGGTGTGCATGGTGACCTACACACTGCTGGCCTCGCTTTTGCTCACGAGCTTTTTCTCCATGCCGGTCACGCGCTTTTTGGCCGACATGCTATTTGCCGAGCGCGAGGATGAGATACTGCCTTCGTTTTGGGGCTCCAACGCCATCATGCTCGTTGCGGGCACGGTGCTCTACGGCGTCTTTTTGCTGTTCTCGGGCGCCACGCTGCTGCAGGGGCTGCTGTGCCTGTGGCTGTTCAACATTATGATCGTCAACTGGAACGGCATGAGTTACCTCACGGCCATCAAGGATTACCGCGGTATCCTGTGCAGCTTTGCGGCTGCCATTGGCGTGGCGTGCCTGTGCGCCCTGGCCGCGCTGGCGCTGGGACTGCCGCCTGTCGAGGGCCTTTTGGCGTCAATTGCTCTGGGCTACGGCGTCATGCTCGCCTGGGACGTGGTACTGCTGTACCGGTATTTTCCGCAGAGCGACCGCAGCCCCTGGCCCTTTTTGCAGTGGCTCGATCAGTTTATGCCGCTGGCGCTCACGGGCCTGTTAACCAATCTGGGACTCTTTGCGCACCTGGTGATTATTTGGGCCGGTCCTATTGGCGTGCAGGTCAAGGGCTTGTTTTATGGCGCGCCCTACTACGATGTGCCGGCGCTCATCGCGTTTTTGACGATCCTGGTCACGACCGTCAACTTTGTGGTCTCGGTCGAGGTCAATTTCTATCCGCGCTACCGCGACTATTACAGCCTGTTCAATGACGGCGGCGTGGTAGGCGATATTGTGGTGGCCGAGGAGGAGATGCTCTCCACGCTTAACAGCGAACTGCGCTTTTGCGCGCTCAAACAGTTGTTTGTGACCGCGGCGGTCATCTCGCTCGAGACCACGGTGCTCTCGGCCCTACCGCTGGGGTTTAACAACCTGATGCACGGGTATTTTCGTACTCTGTGCGTGGGCTATGGCCTGTATGCCGTGGGCAATACGGTGATGCTCATCTTGCTGTACTTTACCGACTACAAGGGGGCCGTGCTGGCCTCGGGGCTGTTTGCCAGTGTGGCCGGGCTGGCGACTGCCGTGTCGTTGCTTTTGCCGCAGCAGTTTTACGGCTTTGGCTTTTTGTTGGGTGCGGCGGTGTTTTTTATCGTGGCGCTGCTGCGGCTCGATACCTATACCGCCAACTTGCCGTATCGTATCCTGAGCCAGCAGCCCATTGTGGCGACCGACAAGACGGGCTGGTTTACCGAACTTGGCCGGGTGCTCGACCGTGTTGAGCAATGCTACGAGGACAAGCGCGCGGGCGGTGAGCCGCGCAGTGCGTTTGAACGTATGGTGGTTCGCCTGTATCAAAAACATTGGGGAGGTTCTGATGATCGATAAGTTGATGTCTCGCCGCTGCCTGATCGAGGCGGCTGCCGGCGCGCTGTTGCTTTCGGGCTGTTCGTCTCAGGACGAATCCTCGACTAAAGAGGTCAAAAAGCAGGACAAGATAAAAAAGGCCGATTCCTCGGACGGTACCAAGCATCTGCGCGATAAAGATGAGCTGTACGAGGTCTACGACGACTCGGGCATTGTGACCATGTACCTGACGGTTTCGCGCGGCAACAGCTCCGAGAACACCGACCACAGCTGGGCCGAGATCAACACGTACTCGGTGTATGACTATGCCGACATGGGCGTGACGCGCTATCAGGTTATGGGCCTGCTGCAGCCGGGCGACGAAGACGGCCCGGTGGCCGGCGAGGTTGGCTATGGCGAGGAAGCGCCCAATGCTACCGTGCAGGTGCGCGGCCAGACGTCGAGCTCCTACACGCAAAAGAATTACAAGGTGGAGCTCAAAAAGGGCAAGGGTACCTGGCGCCAACAGCGCGCGATTGCACTCAACAAGCACATGGGCGAGGGTATGCGTTTTCGCAACAAGATGGCCTACGACCTTATCCGTGGGATTCCCCAGATGATGGGCCTGCGCACGCAGTTTGTGCATCTGTGGGTGTGCGACCAGACCGAAAAGTCCAACGACACCTTTGAGGACTACGGCCTGTTTACGCAGGTGGAGCAGCTCAACAAGACGGCGCTTAAGGCACATGGCCTGGATAAGAGCGGGCACCTGTACAAGGTGAACAGCTTTGATTTCCATCGCTACGAGGACACCATTAAGCT
>CABUVH010000078.1 GCA_902494935.1 uncultured Collinsella sp. | reverse complement strand
GGACGGCGGGAGCTACTGCCGCGCTTGCCACCACGACTATTGCCATAGCTGCCACGATTATCGCGACCGCCGGCACGGCCGCCACGGGAGCCGGCCTGGTTGCCGCCACGCCCGCCACGATAGCCGCCACGACGCTCCTCGCGGGTATCGTCGTAGTTGCGCCAATCATCGCGACGATCGCGGCTGGCACGCGGGTCACGACGATCGCGCGACTCGTTAGAACGACCAGCGCCGCCGCGGCCGCCATTGCCGCGAGCACCCTCGCGACGCTCGCCGCCGCGGCTACCGCGCTCTTCAAAGCGCTTGCCGCCACGGGACTCACCGCCACGGGCAGCACGCTCACCACGACCCTCGCCGCCGCGACACTCATCACGGCCGCCGCGCTCGTCATCGCGACCGGAACGACGACGGTCGCCCGCACCACGCTTGCCGCCACGCGAGCCACGGCCCTCGTCCTCGCGCTCAACACGGCGACGACCGCCGCGGTCCTCGTCCTCGCGGCGACGGCGATGCGCCTCGCCCTGGAACTGCTTGGCACGACGCTCGGCACGGTTGCCACGCGGGGCCTGCTCGACAGCACCGCCGCGCTCCTCGGCAGCCACCTCGCGGGCCACGCTCTCCACAGCCTCGTCCACGCGAGCCTGAACGCCCTCGCGCACGCGGGTCTTACCGCCGCGCTTGGGACGGCTCGGACGCTCGCCGTCGCCGCGACGCTCGTCGCGACCGCGGTTGGAACGACCAGCCACATCGCCGTAATCGTCGCCGTTGCGCTTGCCGTCGCGACGCGCCTGCTCAAGCTTCTTCTTGCTCTTGGACTTGCCGCGCTTGGTCTTCTTCTTCACCTTAAAGGCCGCAGGGTCGCGCTCGGGGTCAACCGCGGGCGGGTTGGGACCCACGTGCAGGTCGCCGGCCTCGTAGATGTCGGCGGTCTTGTCCATGAGCTTCTCGATCTCGTAGAACTCGTCCACGTCCTGCTCGGTCACAAACGTGATAGCCCAGCCCAGCTCGCCGGCGCGGCCCGTACGGCCAATACGGTGGATGTAGTCGGTCGGCTCGGCCGGCACGTCAAAGTTCACGACGTAGCGCACGTCGCTAATATCGATGCCGCGGGCAAGCACGTCGGTTGCCACCAGCACGTCGACGGTACCGTCGCGGAAGGCCGAAAGGGCACGCTCGCGCTGAGCCTGGCTGCGGTTGCCGTGAATTGCGGCGGCCTTGATGCCCTTGCGCTCCAGACGACGGCAGCAGCTGTCGGCACGGTGCTTGGTGCGCATAAAGACGATGGTGCGCTCCGGGCCCTCCTTCTTGAGGAACTCGGGCAGCAGGTTGTTCTTGGCCTCGATGGACACCGGGAACACAAACTGGTCGACGGTGTCGGCAGTCGACGTAGCGGGCGCGATCTCCACGCGGGCCGGGTCGCTCACCAGGTCGGTGATCTCGCCCACGGCCTCCTCGTCGAGGGTCGCCGAGAACAGCAGCGTCTGGCGCTCGGCCGGCGTCTCGCGCACAATGCGGCGGACGGCGGGCAAAAAGCCCATGTCGAGCATGCGATCGGCCTCGTCGAGCACCAGCACCTTGACCTCGTTCAGGTGGCAGGCGCCCTGCTCGATCAGGTCGACCAGACGGCCCGGCGTGGCGACCAGGATATCGCAGCCGTACTTGAGTGCCGCGGTCTGCGGCTTGTAGCTCACGCCACCCACGACGGTCACGGCGACATGGCCGGTGACGTCGGCGATCTTGCTCGCGACCTCGTCGATCTGCTGGGCGAGCTCGCGCGTGGGGGTGATGACGAGCATCACGGGGCCACGGCCGTTGCCCTCGGGCTTCTTGGCGCCGCGACGACGGTTGCGGCCGCCGCGCTCACGCACGGGCTTGGGCGGAGCGATGTGCTCCAGATTGTTCATGGTCGGCAGCAAAAAGGCGGCCGTCTTGCCGGTGCCGGTCTGGGCGGCGGCAAGCAGGTCGCGGCCCTCGAGCACCACGGGGATCGAGCCGGCCTGCACGGGCGTCGGCGCCGTGTAGCCCAGGCTCTCGATAGCACGAAGCATCTCGTCGGAAAGCCCCAGCTCGTCAAAGGCGGGCAGGCTCTCGGTAGCGGACTCGACGGCCTGGGCAGCATTTGCCTCGTCGGCGGCATCGAAGGCAGCCTGGGTCATGGCCTCGCGGGTCTCGTCCAGAATCTCGGCGTCGGTGACGTCGGATACAGAATTACGCATATGTTGTTGTTCCTTATCTGCACGCGCTATGGGCACGGCATGCGGCCGCGCTGGCGTGCTTGGTAGTGCGCTAATACATACAAAAACGGGTGCGCACAGAGAGGACGTTGCTCAGCACGCTGGCGATCGCTTTGGCAGCCCTATCACGCGCCGTCCAGACGCAGCAGCTCTAAGCGATGGAGCAGATTCGCCGCCGGTTAGTATACCCGCACTCCGTATGCCCCCACGTAAACCACAGATGACGAGGCGGACGAGGTGGGCCCGGCCGATTATCTCAATCTGTAACAGATGCAGGGCAAAATCGGGTCCAAATGTTACAGATCAAGACAGAGGGGGATTTCCGTCCAGTCCAAACCAAATCTCTCAGTCTTCCTGCAATTTCGAACATGTGGCCTATAATGTTGCTTTGGTTACACTATTTATTGTGCAGCCATTTAATACGTCGCCCACCGGGGCCATTAATTCCTATCGCCATATTGGCTAGGAAGCAATCAAAGGAGGTATCCGTGGCAGCAGAGACGCCTTGCTCGGTCCTCTATAACGATATTCGCTCGTTCGGCGGTCTTAAACATCTCGAGATCGCCCGAATGCTCATCAATGGAAACTCTTATCTCGGCAGTACCCTGCTCGAGAAATGCTCTTCCAACCGCTCGTATCTCACCCGTTACATCGTCCATCGCAAGCCTGACCAGTGCGCACCCTCCATCTACAGCGACTTTACCGTCACCACACTCAACCTTTCCTCGGCAATCTGCAGCAAGCTCGGCGGCGGCGAGGCCGCCTATCGGGCAATCGCCGAGCACTATCGCGGTCCGGCCGCCAACGAAATGATGTCGGCTCTCGCCAGCTACAAGCTGGACAGCCGCCTATATGCAAATGCCCTCAATCGCATCGACAACTTCGACGGCAATGCCGTGCGCGAGAAAAGCACGCTTTACCTTATGCTCTTTGTGGCAACGGGGGCGCTCGCCGATCCCGTTCAGGGCGTGGCCACCGTCGAGCGCTTTTGCAGCAGCAAGACGGGCGGGCACTTCGGCACCACCGAAACTACCGTCGGACGTGGCTTTATGAACAGCCTGGAACAGCCGCGCACCGTCGCCCCCAACCTCGGTCTGCTCAGAACCCATGCCGACAACTGCGCCGACATGCAAATCCATCCCCTCACACGCGATCCGCGCGGCACCGTGATTGGTTCTTTGCCCAAAACCTCGCCCAGCATCACCGATGTGGGCGCCGACGCATCGCGCGAGCATCTTCGCATTTGGCTCGAGGGTGAGCACTGGTACGCCCAGGGCCTTGGATCGACCAACGGCACAGTGCTCGAATCGGGCGCGGGCGACGGCGATATTGTGATTGAGCCGCCGCGCGACCAACGCGAGCCCGGCAAAGTCTATCCCCCCGTGGAAATCGCCAACAGCGACAGGCTCCATCTGGGTCTCTACACGACATTCCTTGTCATTGTGGACTAGCGCGGTCGGCGATCGAAAGACGGTCGCCGTCCGTCTTTCGTCTTCTACCTTCTGCGTCGTAAACGACAATACTCAGCGGCATACGTGGGCAGTGCGGCTATCATGGTTCTTTACCGATATCCGCACTGCTCACGTATACGTGCGGCAACCCATGCCAGACAAAGGAACGCCATGGATACTACCGATAGCGCCTATGGCGACAAACTCATCCGTCTTGACACGTTCGACACCGCCGTGACGGTCGACCCCAGCGCCGAGGACGAGGCCAAGCGTCGGTTTATGACGCTTATTCTCCAGACGGCCCACCGCAACAACGGCAACATCGGGCACGTGCTGCGCGCGACCAACACGAGCGGCGAGGTCTTTGCCGTCAAGCTACTCAAGGACAACGCCATCCTTTCCGGCCAAGCCCCCGACCGTTCCGCCGAGCAATCGGCAGCGCACCTGGCCAACACCGCCGCGCTGTTCGAGGAGTACCGTCATCTGTGTACCGTCTCGCACCTGCGCGGATTTCCACGCGTCTATGGCTACGGATCGTGCGAGGATGACCCGCTCATCCTCATGGAGTGGGTCGAGGGCACCTCACTCAAGCAGGCGCTACCTCTGCTTCCGCACGACGCCTCGGGCGGGCTGACCACCCAGATGGTCGCCGCCGTCGGAAACGCCGTGCTTCGTGCGCTCTTGATGACCCAAGGCCTCGTGAATCCGGTCGTCCATCGCGACCTGTCGCCTGCCAATATCATGTTCTGCACCACCAGCCGAACACTCGAGCAGCAGATTGCCGATTGTTCCTTTGACCCCTGCCTCATCGACATGGGCTCCGCGACCATGGCTCTCGGCGACGACACGATCACCCGGCGCGCCGACATCTGGCGCTTTGCCACGCCCGCATACGCCGCGCCCGAGATGCTCACGCAGGATATCGAAGGCATCGCGGCCCTTCGCCGTTCGCCGGCAATCGATGTCTACGCGCTTTCGAGCATTCTGTACCAGCTCTAAAGCGGTCGCAAACCGTTTGACTTTGAGTCGACGGACGCCGCTGCAACCGGCTCGTTCTATCTCGTAAAGACCAAGACCAAGCCGGCGCCGCTCGAGCCGCGCTGCGAGGGCGATGAAGCGCTCGTCCAAATCATCATGAAGGGTCTCTCAGTCGAGCAGTGCGATCGTCCCACCGAGCAGCAGATGCTCGAGGTGCTCTCGGCATACCTCACCGATGCCGAATCCGAGGGCCGCGAAGGCACAGGAGACGAGGCCGCGATTGATATCGATTCTGGCACGCACCTTAAGGTCGACGTCGCCGGCGAGCGCGCACGAGAGATCCTGAATCAGGCCCGCCACGATGCCATGACCCGCCGCCGCTTTATTATCGGCGGCGCTATCGCAGCCGTTGCGGGGCTCAGCGTTATCGGGGCGGCAACCCATGGCTTTGGCATCCCCGACTACCTTGACGGCATCCGCGGTTCACTTGACGACTACACCTGGGATCAGCTGCAGGAGATTTCGCTCAAGATTAAGGCCGCCGAGACCCGTAGCGAGGCACGCGAGATTGCCAAGCGTTACCACCTGCTCGACGCTGATGGGCATATCCCCTATCCGTGCACCAAGCGTGTCACGCTCACCAACGGGCTGGAGGTCGGCGCGCAGCTTGTGGGCATCCGTCACGATGAGCTTCTGGACGGTACGGGCAAGGCCGGGCTGACGTTTATGTTCGACGCGGGTATTGCCGAGCGCAACGCTGCAGCTGAACCGCCGAGCGCCGGCTGGGTAGATTGCGAGCTGCGGGAATGGCTCAACGGCGACGGCCTTAAGCTGCTGCCCAACGAGTTGCGCGCACTCATTAAAGGGGTCAAGAAGGTCTCGAACAATGTGGGCGCCGCCAACAGCGCATCGTGCCTGAGCGAGTTGCCCGCAACCCTTTGGCTGCCCGCCATGGTCGAGCTGTGCGGTACGCAACCGCCCGATTCGTTTACCGAGGGCTATCACTACCTGGCAGACATCTACAACGGCGAGGGCAAGGAGTATCAGCTCTTCCGCGAGCTCAAGGTGAGCCCGTATTCCACGAACGAGACGATGGTCCGCCAGTGGAAAGGCAAGGACACCTGTTGGTGGGAGCGCACGGTGAGCCCCGACACATCGGAGAGCGAAGGCACGCTCTATATGAACCGCGTGGGGCACGACGGCGACGTCTTTACGTACGCAACGCCTGCGGAAAAGCCAAACAAACGAACCTGTGTGATCCCCGGGTTCTGTATCTAGGGAGCGGGCATCTTGCCGTGACGGGACCCCTCCCCGGCAATTGTCTCAATCTGTAACAGTTAGAGGTCATTTTCCCTGCTAGATGTTACAGATTGAGATGATTGGTTGGGACGATCCATCGGCCAACCATCCATCCTCATCTGTAACGAAATGTCATACATTTCTTTCTGTACTGGACACCCCCAGGGGGTATGGGTGTATAGTATCGGCAGGTTAACAATTCCAACACCGAACTACAGAAAGGAGAAGCCATGGCTCAAGATAAGTTCGACGTGGGCGGCATGACATGCGCCGCCTGCCAGGCGCATGTGGATCGCGCCGTGAGCAAACTCGACGGCGTCCAAAGCGTCGCGGTCAATCTGCTCGCCGGCTCTATGCTGGTGGACTACGACCCTGCGCAGGTCTCCCCCGACGACATCTGCACCGCTGTCGACCGCGCGGGCTACTCGGCCTCACCCATCAGCACGGGCACCGACGCTGTCCAAAGCGGAAGTGCGCAAGCCAGGTCCGGCGCCGCCCATATGGAGTCGCCGACCAAAAAGTTGGAGGCCGCCGCCTCTGCCATGCGCACCCGCCTCATCGTCTCGATCGTATTCCTCATCCCACTGTTCTACATAGGCATGGGGCACATGCTCGGCTGGCCGCTGCCCGGCATCTTCACCGACCACACCCACAGCATGACGCTCGCGCTCACCGAGCTCGTCCTGCTCATTCCCATCGTCTACGTCAACGACGCGTACTTTATCAACGGGTTTAAATCACTCGCGCACGGCGCGCCTACCATGGACGCCCTTATTGCCGTGGGCGCCACCGCCTCCATCGCCTGGTCGCTCTACGCCATGTTTATCATGGCCGACCAGCTAGCCGCGGGTCAGGTCCACGAGGCCATGATGACGAGCATGGACAACCTGTATTTTGAGAGCGCCGGCACGATCTTGTCGCTCGTCACCGTAGGCAAATATCTCGAGACACGCAGCAAATCCAAGACTGGCGGCGCCATCGAGGCGCTCATTGACCTGGCGCCCAAGACCGCGACCGTCGTGGCCGTCGACGGTACCGAGACCACCGTCGATGTCGATGCCATTCTGCCCGGCCAGGTGCTGCGTGTGCGCCCCGGCGAGTCCATCCCTGTCGACGGCGTGGTACTCGAGGGCGCTTCGGCCGTGGACGAAAGCGCACTGACCGGCGAGTCCATCCCCGTGGAGAAGACCGCCGGCGCCACCGTCAACGCCGCCACCGTCAACCGCACCGGATCGTTTACCTTCCGCGCTACGCGTGTGGGCGCTGACACGTCGCTCGCCAAGATTATCCAGCTCGTCGAGGACGCCAACGCCACCAAGGCACCCATTGCTCGACTGGCCGACAAGGTCGCCGGCGTGTTCGTGCCTGTGGTATTCGTGATCTCGGCCGTGACCTTTGTGGTGTGGATGGCACTGACCAGCGACGTGAATGAGGCGCTCACCTCCGCCGTCGCTGTGCTGGCGATCAGCTGCCCGTGCGCGCTGGGCCTGGCCACGCCCGTCGCCATTATGGTCGGCACCGGCAAGGGCGCCGAGATGGGCATTCTGTTTAAGAGCGCCGAGGCGCTGGAGAACCTGCGCAGCGTGGGCACCGTGGTGCTCGATAAGACGGGCACGGTCACCCGCGGCAAGCCTGCCGTGACCGATATCGTGGTAGCCACGCGCGCTGACGGCTCGCCCGCCATGAGCGAAAAGGCGCTGCTCAAGTTGGCCGCCGCGTTGGAGCGCTCGAGCGAGCACCCGCTGGCCGAGGCGATTATGGCCGAGTGTGAGACACGCGGGATCGTCGCGCGCATGGTCGAGGACTTTACTGCCGTGCCCGGGCGAGGCGTTACGGCACGCGAGGGGCAAAACGCCATTGCCGCCGGCAATATGCGCCTGATGGACGAGTTGGGCGTTACCGTGCCCGCGGGTCTTGCCGAGCAATTTGCCGTCGAAGGCAAGACGCCGCTGTTCTTTGCCAAGAACGGCGAGCTTGCTGGCACCATTGCCGTGGCTGACGAGGTCAAGGAGACGAGCGCCGGGGCCATCGCCGCACTGCGCTCGCTTGGCGTCGACGTGCGCATGCTCACCGGCGACAACCGCGTAACGGCCGAGGCCATCGCCCGCCGCGTGGGGCTGAGCAGCGAACAGGTCATCGCCGACGTCCTCCCTGCCGACAAGGAGCGCCACGTCCGCGAGCTGCAGGATGTGGGCGGCAAGGTCGCCATGGTAGGCGACGGCATCAACGACTCCCCCGCCCTGGCGCGCGCCGACGTGGGCCTTGCTATCGGCACCGGCGCCGACATCGCCAAGGAGGGCGCCGACGTGGTTCTCATGCGCAGCGACCTCATGGACGTCGCCCGCGCCATCGAGCTTTCGCGCGCCACGATCCGCAACATCAAGCAGGACCTGTTCTGGGCACTGTTCTACAACGGCATCGGCATTCCGCTGGCGGCGGGCGTGTTCTTCCCGCTCACCGGATGGCAGCTCTCGCCGATGTTTGGCGCCGCGGCCATGAGCCTGTCGAGTGTCTGCGTCGTAAGCAATGCGCTGCGCTTAAAATCCTTTAAGCCAAAAGTGGCAAAATAAGCTCACCATTAAGTCCATTTAGAACGGGTTTTCCAGGTGCCCGAGATTGACCTGAAAGAGGAGCGACGCGTACTTTGGTACGCGAGCGACGGCTTGAAGGTCAAGGTCGGGTGCCTGGGAAAGCCGACACAACAGGGAGGAATACCCATGCGATACACAATCAAGACTTCCGGCCTCATGTGCGGCCACTGCGACGCTACTGTCGAGACGGCACTGCTCAACGTTGCCGGCGTGACCGACGCCGACGCCGATCACGAGACCCAGACCGTCCAGGTTGAGTGCGCCGACACCGTAACCGCCGAGCAACTCGCCGCCGCTGTCGAGGCCGCGGGCGAGAAATTCCACGCCCTGTCTGTGACCGCCGCATAGCAGTCGCTGCCTACTGAATCCTCAGAAGTTGCGGTGAAATACGGACTGTTGTGCCGCCCTAGGCCTTTAAACGGTCCG
>CABUVH010000077.1 GCA_902494935.1 uncultured Collinsella sp. | reverse complement strand
CTGATGAGCGAGGGCACGGCCGAGGATGTCGCCGCGCAGCACGACGACTTTATGGTCAAGGCGCGCGCCATGGGTATTGAGCCGCCGCTCGACCCCATCATGGGCATCATCTTCCTGCCCCTGCCGGTCATCCCGACGCTCCGCATCCGCCCCGAGGGCATGTTCGACGTCACGACCTTCACCTACGCCGACTAGTCATCGGGGACGTTTTTAAACGACTGGCCGTCGGGATGGCGTGTCGCCTGACGCCGCGACCGTAGGACCTCTGGCATGTGTGAGCTATTTGCCAGGTCCTTGTAACGTTTACGCCCGCGGAGTCTTATTTGAGCTCCCTTTGGGTACGTTGGAATCGGATACACGCTCGATTCCAACAAGTCCGAAGGGAGCTTTTCTATGGTTAAACTGATTGCATCCGATATGGACGGCACACTGCTTGACGAAAACGGCCAGGTGCCTCCCGAGACCTACGAACTGATTCTGGCGCTACACGAGCATGGCGTGCATTTCGCCGCATCGTCAGGTCGTCGCTACGATCGCCTGTGCGAGTTCTTTGCGCCCGTTCGCGACAAGATGGACTTTGTCGCCGCTAACGGCGCCCAGGTCTACGCCGACGGCAAGATGGTGGACCGCGAGGTGTATTCGCACCTGGCGATTCGAAAGCTCGCCCAAGCAGTCGCGACGTTTCCCAATCTGCATCTTGCGCTCTTTGACCGAACCAAGTCCTTTTTGCTCGATGACGAGTGCAAGTTCGTGCGCGAGGTCGATAAGGACCTTCCCAATGCCGAGCGCATTTGGGAGCTGCCCGATCCCAGCGTAAATATCATCAAGGCGAGTATCTTTTGCGATGACGGTGCCGTTATGGACAGCGCTTACGTACTGCAGCGCGAACTTGGTCAGCTCTTTACTTTTGCGCCTTCGGGCAACGCGTGGATCGATGCCATGCAGCCTGGTGTGTCGAAGGCCTCGGGCATCGCACAGCTCGCGGAGCATTACGGCATTGGACGCGACGAGGTCATGGCGTTTGGCGACTCGATGAACGACTACGAGATCATTCGCTTTGTCGGTACGGGCTGCGCGATGGAAAACGCGCGCCCCGCGCTCAAGGCGGTGGCCGATCGCGTGGTGGGTCGTAACCGCGACCACGCCGTCCAGCAGGAGCTCCGTCGCGTGCTGGAGAGTCTCTCCTAATCCGGCAGATGGGGACGTTCCTTTTCTGCCGACAGTGGGGGACAGTCCTTGCAGCTTTTTGCGAAGAGTGTCCCCAACGACTAGTCATTTAAGAACATCCCCAGTGACTGGCCAATGACTAGGCGAGGGCGTCCATGATGGTGCGGGCGACGCCGTCGTGGTCGTTGTCGTATTCGGTGATGGCGTCGGCGGCCTCGCGGTCTTCGGGCTCGGCGTTGATCATGGCCATGCCATGGCCCGCTGCCTGCAGCATGGGGATGTCGTTGATGTTGTCGCCGAACGCCCAGGCGTCGGCGAGACGCTCGCCTAAGTGCTCGCATAGCCACGTGAGGGCCGTTCCCTTGGTGGCGCCCTCGCCCATGACCTCGATATTCATGGCGTAAGAACGCGTGACCTCAATGCCTCCGAGCGTGTCGAGCGCCGTCGCGATGGCGTCGCGATCGGCCGGGTCGTGCCAGTACATGGCGATGCGTTCGAGCGTCTCGACTTCGTCGATCTTGCTGTCGATATCCATGTCGATCGGTGTTCGTGTGCGCTTGAGCGAAGCCGCGATGTGGGGGTCGCCGCCGCAGAATTCGTCCAGGCGCGTGTAGAGCGAGCGGGGGAGGAAGCACTGCCCGTCCGCGAAGATATCGAAGGTCACATCGTGGCCGGCGGCGATGCTATGGACGCGGTGGGCGATGGCGCGGTCGAGCGGTCGGCTCAAAATGCGCGTAGCACGTGAGGCATCGGCGGGCGTACCGTCGTCGAGCTGCCAGACGCTGGCACCGTTGGCGCAGACCGCGTAGTGTACGGCGGGGTGGGCGAGGATGGGCTCAAAGATGCCCGACAGCGGGCGTCCCGTGCAGGGTACAAACTCAATGCGGCGGCGCGCAAGCTCGTCGAGCATCGCCCAGGTGGCGTCGCTCATCTGCTTATCACTCGTCAGCAGCGTTCCGTCCATATCGGAAAACACAATCATTTGATGCAGCCCTTTCTGTTGGCATAAAAAGCGTGGCCGAGGGCGGCGATGCCCTGGCCACGCTCAAGATCTATATCGGTCCGCGTCCTAGCGGTCGGCGAGTGGCTTGTACTCCAGCGGTTCGATAACCGGGCGGTAGGCGGGGCGGATGATGCGGTGCGCGCAGAAGAGCTCTTCCATGCGGTGTGCCGACCAGCCGGCCATGCGGGCGACGGCGAACAGCGGCGTAAAAAGCGTCTCGGGCACGCCGAGCATCTTGTAGATAAAGCCTGTGTACAGGTCGATGTTGGCGCAGATGGGCTTGGTCATGCCGTGGTCGCGCATGACCTGGGGTGCCAGGCGCTCAATGCGCTCGATGAGTGCGAACTCTTCGCCCAAGTCCTTCTTGGCTGCCAGCGAGCGCGCGTAACGGCGGCATACCTCGGCGCGTGGGTCGCTCAGCGTGTAGACGGCGTGGCCCATGCCGTAGATGAGGCCGGTGCCGTCGAAGGCCTGCTTGTCGAGGATCTTGCCCAGGTAGGCCGCGACCTCGTCCTCGTCCTCCCAGTTGGAAACATGCGCGCGGATGTCCTCGTGCATGGACACGACCTTGGCGTTGGCGCCACCGTGGCGCGGACCCTTGAGCGAGCCGATAGCCGCAGCGTAGGCAGAATACGGGTCGGTGGCCGAAGAGGACAGCACGCGGCAGGCGAACGTGGAGTTGTTGCCGCCGCCGTGTTCGGCATGCAGCATGAGCATCACGTCGAGCAGCATGGCCTCATCGCGGGTGAACGCCATGCCGCCGCGCAGGACCTGTAGGATGGTCTCGGCGGTGGAGAGACCGGGCGTGGGGTGCGGCACGTGAACCTCGGAGCCGCGAAGCTTGGCGATCGAGGCCATGTGTGCGAAGGCGGCGATGCGCGGGAGACGTGCGAGCATGGAAATGGCGACGTCGATTTCGTGCTCGGGCGTGATCGCGTCTGGTTCGGCATCGAAGGCGTAGAGCAGCAGCACGGCGCGCTGGAGCACGTTCATGATGCTCGACGACACCGTGGTCATGGGGAACTCTTTGACGTACTCGTCGCTCAGATGTCTAAAGGCACCTAGGCGCTCGCAGAAGCCGTCGAGCTCTTCCTTGTTGGGTAGCGAACCCGTGATAAGCAGATAGGCGACTTCCTCGTAGCCGTAGCGATTTTCGGCCTGGGCATTGTTGACCAGATCCTCGATGCTGTAGCCGCGAAGCGTGAGCTTGCCCTGATCGGGCACGACCTTTCCGTCGACCTTGTTGTAACCGTGCACATCCGAGATACGAGTGAGGCCCGCGACCACGCCCGAGCCGTCGGCATTGCGCAGGCCGCGCTTGACATTGTGCTCGACAAACAGGCCCTCGTCATAAGGGTCGGTCGGCAGGCCGTGGTAGAGGTTTTCGCTCTCAGACGAAATCTGGCGGCTTGCTTCGTAATCCAGAACCAGGCGGCTCAAGTGGTCATCGAAGCGGTAATAGATTTTCTTGGCGTCGTAGGCCATGCGCGCTCCTCTCCGGGCCGCATCGGGGTGACTTGCATGGGCATGCGCGCGTCAGGCTATCCCCAGCGGCTTGCTCGCTACAGGCGGTACATAAAGTTGAAGACGTCCTCGCGCTGGATGGACACGTTGACGCCCGAAAGCTCGCCGGCCTCGGCCAGCGCCTTCTGCAGCTCGGCGAAGTCGAGCTTGGACTCGGCGGTATCGGCCAGCATGGTCATGGTGAAGATGTCCTCGATAATGGACTGCGTGATGTCGCGGATGTCGACGTTGGCCTCGCCCAGAACACGGGTGACGCCGGCGACGATACCGGGGCGGTTCTTGCCAAGGACGGTGATGACGATACGGGAGGACGAGATCTCGGCCATGGGAAACCCTTTCGCGTGATTGCGGCGCGCGCGGGGCGCTCCGCTACGGTACAGTGTTCATCATTGTACCTGTCTGGCGCAAAAAAGGCGCGCTCGCTGCGGCGTTACATGCCTGCAACATGAGCGTAAGGGGGAAGGCCGTACGGGGAAGAGCCGTCTGGCGCGTGTCCGGCTCGTGTTGGGTTGATTTCCGATCTCAGCCGAACACATTGAGCGGACAGGCCGTTCCTGCAGTCAGCCGAACGCCTCCGACGGCTGATTCCGAACTGGAAGCGGAGGGCATCCCCGCCCTTCGGTAGGGGATACCGCTCCGCGGCGCATGCCGCGGGCGGCGCCCCTATCGGACCACCGTGACCTCAGTCGAGATGGGCCCAGCACTGCCGCGTACTCGGTGAGCTAGAGCCAACTGTTCGTCTTCACGTCGCGTATGGCGATATTTCGGTCGTCCGGCTCGGTGATGCCGTAGCCGAACGCCTGGAGCGTCTCGATGGACTCCTGGATCCTCTGTTGGAACATGGGACCCGGATCGACCCTCGGCCCGAGGTGCCCGCGCCAAAGGCACGGCGTGGCGCGCAGCATGTTATGGATTTTGGAGATGGGCTCGATGTCGGCGTAGACGTTGAGCGTCGCCATGGCGTCCTTGTGGCCGAGGATCGATTGGAGCGCCTTGATATCGCCGCCTTGGCGGATCCACTGCGTTGCGAACGTGTGGCGAAGGCCGTGGAACGTGATCAGCTCGTCGTTGGTGCCCATGAGGCCGTTGGTCTCCGAGAACGTCTTGAACGCCCTGCGGATATAGCTTGTCGTCGCGAAGGTCGCGCCCGGCTCCGACAGGATGTAGCAGCCCCCGATCTCGATCGCCCCGGTAAGGCCGCGCAAGCGCAGCTTTCCGCAGTCGATCTCGTGGGTCTCCTTCAGGAAGGGGAGTAGGCCGACCGGGTCGATGGGGATACCCCTGGCGTCATGGGTCTTGGTGTCCTTGATGAACGAACCCATTCCCTTCGCGTACGCCACCGAGTGTCTGATCGAGATCAGGCCCGTCTCGAAATCCACATCGCACCACCGAAGGCCGCAGACCTCGCCGATTCGCATCCCCGTGTGCAGGGCGAGTACGACCGCCCTCTAATCCTCGGCGGACCAATCGAGTCCGAACTCCTTTCGGGCATCCTCTTCGCTCATGACTTCGAGAAGGTCTCCGGGTTGGCAACGAAGGGCGAGGCATAGCTGCTCGAGTGTGTTGAAGCGAATGCCGCGAATATGCCCTTTTTTAATACGGGACAGGTTCACGGGCGTGGTTCCAATCCTTTCGGCAAGTTCGTTCGAGGAAATCTTTCGCTCGGCCATGATCTTGTCGAGGCGAACAATTACGGGCATGGCGTTTCCTTACGCAATCTCGTCGGAGTCGAGGTACAGCTCTCGGGCGTACAAGAAGAGCTGGGAAAGCATGAACAGGACGATGCCGAGAACCAGAGAGGTCCAATCGAATGATGAAGCGATCTCTTGGGCGCCGACGGCCCCCTCGCCGCCAAACATCGAAACGGAGGTTTTGAGTGAGCCGGCGTAGAGGCTGGTGGCAGCTTGAACAACGAAGAGAATGCCGAGCACCTTCAAGCATGTCGCAGACCCTTTCTTGAAGGGGTCTCCGCTCTTGATCGTCCACACGAGAACGGCGCTGAGGATGGTCGTAGCGATACCGATGACGGCAGGGACCAATGTCGAGATCGCAAGGGCTGGATACGCGGGGGAGTCTGCAATTACAGGGTTGTCGAGCACTTTGATTGCTGGCTTTAAGGAGAACGCCACTTGTGCGATGGCGGTGGCGCAAAGGGTCGCAGAGGCTATCGCACATGCGATGCGGAAGGAATGAAGCCGGGGAGTGCGATTGTCGGAACTCATAATAACCTCCGAAGAATTTAAAAACTCAGGTTACTTTTTAACAGTTTATGTTAAATTGACTTTGCCGGCAAGTAATAAGGGCCGAGCATTTTGTTCGGCCCCTCTGTTCCGACTGGATGAGGTTAAGGTTGGCGATGAATATGCTCAAAATCTCGAAGGCGATCTTTAGGTCGCTTCTCTCCTCCAGGTCGCTCTGTGTTGTCGTTGTTGCGTTGATGGTTCTTTGTGCTCTGCCCGTCTTCAGGAGCGCGGCTGGCATCGACGGACGGGTCGAATACCTCGAGTCGGGAATAACCCGTGTTGAGCAGGAATTGTCAGCATCCTATGCGGATGCGCTTGTGAATGCGGGGGAGGACGGTGTCTATACCTCTTCATCAAGCATGCCCGCGCTTCTGTACCCTCTTGCCGCGGGACGTCTTATCTTGGCACCGCTCTCCCCCTACTTCCGTTTCTGCAGATATCGGATGGAGAGTACACCTATTATGACGGATCGAAGGAGTACTTGCTATGGGTCGCAACGGCCGTTGCCGTCTCGTTCCTTGCCGCGCGTCTTAACAAACGTGAAAAGCTCATCATCCAGGCACCGATGGGCGAGCTGGGTAGACTTGTTGCATCGAGCGTATGGGCGAGTGTTTTTGCAATGCTTGCCGTCCTCGCCATCAATCTTCCAGGGATAATCGCCGCGCTTGTGAAGAATGGCCCGGGCTCGCCGTTCTATCCGATAGGCTACATTCAATATGCGACTCCGGTTATCAAACCGGCTTGGCTGGTGTTCGCGCAGACGGCCATCTTGCAATTCTTGGTGGCAGCGTTCATCTCGCTTGTCGTTCACCTTGCCGTGAAGATTGCCAATAACCCTACGCTTGGAATCGTGTTCGTATGTGCCCTGATGGGGGTGACGATGGTTCCCGGGTATTACGGAAGATCCATCGCTTTACGTGAGTTCGCCCTGTTGAATCCCCTTACGTATGCGAACACTGAGTTGACCGTCGGCGCCTATAGCCCGTACCCGACAACGCAGATAGTGAATCTGCCTGGACTTTGCTTCGAGCGTGGCGCGATTGCCCTCGTATGCGCAATCGGGATCGAGGTGCTGGCAATTAGCCTGCTTTGCGTTGCTGGAAAGAGCGGCTGCGCGTGCCCGATATCCCCGATTTGTCTTGAGAGAGGTTCCTTCACTGCATCGAGAACGGCAACTCGTTCGAGCGCTTGTGCCTCCGCCGTTGCATACGTAAGAACGATGGGGAAACTGCTCCTGCGTTCTCCTACCCTCGCCGTATGCGCGATTGCAATGTCGACGACGATGCTGGCCCCGGCTCTGGTCGAGATGTTTCCTGACGCTGATAACGTTTCCGCTGTTCGGTATAGGGATGGGGAGCTCCGTTCAATAGATCGGTATCTAGAGCAGAACGCTGCGAATATGGACGTCGAGGGCAAAGCGGCCCTGGAAGACATGCGGGATGCTCTTTCGGGTTTCGTGTACGCGCCTATGCCTGCGGAGGGGTTTCGAAGCCTTGCGACGTACGAGCGCGCTCGAGGTGAGCTGGGCGCGGCAGATGCGACTCTCCTGCAATCGATCGGAATCGAGCCGGAGACTCCTTCTCGTGCGGAGGCGCGCGCCCTTCTGCTTGAGTCGATCGCGAGCTTGCCGGACCCCAAGGTTTACGAGTTAAGTACGAAGATGCCCCCATTAATCCTCCTTTCGTATCTCCAGGCAGCGCTTCCCTCCTTATTTTTGCTGTTGCCCGTGGTTGTCACATCGCTCGCGTGCACCCACCTGCAGTGTCGTTCCCTTCTGGTTCTCCAGATCCCCGCAACAGCGCATGTGCGTTTTCTGACGGCTGTTGCGCTGGCTCTCCTGCTTGGCTTGGTGCTGCTTTTGGTGTCGATGGTTCCCGCTGTCGTTGTGTCCGTGATTAAGAACGGTGCGGGTGGATCGGAGTATCCCGTCGCTCTCATTCGGGCGGGAGCTTCGACAACGTCCACGGTGGGGGAGGCGGTGTTGTGCAGTATTCCGTTGCTGGTCATGGCATACGGCGTGATTTCCGTCGTCGCTGCGTTGACAGCAGCGATTAGCCGCAACCCCGTTGTCACCGGAATGGTTTGCGCGGTTCTCTTGGTGTTGGGTTCGTTGAGCGCTCATGTTGAAAGCGTGGGCATGGGCGTCGCGCTGCTGGCTCCATTCGCCTCGTTTGATCCCGCTTCCCAGGTGGGGACGATTGGGTTCCTTGGGCGAGGGACGAACGCGATGCCTTTTGGAGAGGTCGTCGGCGCATCGGGCGCTCTGCTGGTGGTCTTGGGCGCCGTATCTCCGTTGATGGTGCGCCTGAGTGTTCCAAAGATCGAAAGGGGATGATCTCGATGATTGACCTTCAAACGCTGACGATCTCTTATGGAAAGAAGGTGCTCGTAGATTCGGTGAACGCTGAGTTTGCCCCGGGTACGGTCTACGGTCTCGTCGCTCCGAACGGGCATGGAAAGACGACGTTGCTGCGTGCGATGGCAGGTTTGCCGGGTCCTCGCGTGGACGGGAGCATCGTTCTGGATGAGGTGCAGGGTACGGGTGCGAGAGAGGTCCGTTCTATGATCTTCTATGCACCTGGTGAGGGGACGCTGCTGTATCCCGGATTGCGTGCGGAAGATCACCTCAAGATGGTTTGCGATATGTGGCCGCATGCTCGCGATATCGAAGAGATAGTGGAACAAACGCAGATAGGCGAGTTCGCGAAGATGAGGATCCGCACTCTGAGCCAGGGCATGAAGCAGCAGCTTACCCTGACGATTGCGTATGCGACGGGCGCGCGGTACCTTCTATTAGATGAGCCCATGAACGTGCTCGACCCCAGCAGGGTGGACTTGCATTCCGAGATTCTCAGGAAGCTGGCCGATTCTGGTACGTGCATCATCATGTCATCCCACATCTTGGATTCGGTCGATAGGCTGTGCGATGAGATTCTGTTTTTGAAGGATGGGAGGCTCATTAGAAGCATTCCGCAAGATGATGCTGCGCCGAAGTCTCCTGGATCCCATTTCGCAAAGCCTGCCGGACGCGCCGAGGGTGCGCTAAGCACGTATCGGCGACTCTACGAAAAGGGCGGGTAGAAATGCAAGTTAAAAATCTATGTGGTCAATGTGATACCGTTGAACCCGCATATCGATACCGCTCAGCCATTCGCCTCGCCCCCGTCGCACGTATCTTCATTCGGTCTGTCATTATT
>CABUVH010000076.1 GCA_902494935.1 uncultured Collinsella sp. | reverse complement strand
CTTTGCTCGATATAAGTTCCGCACGAACAGGAGGCGCCAGTGGCGCCTCCGTCGTGAGCCAGTACTGTCCGAAATAGCGAGTAAAGGTCCGGGGCCTCGCTACGGGGCGGCCTGGGATGGTTATTAGAGATGCAGCACGCGGTCGCGGATCTCCTCGGTTCGACCCTGGTTCCAGAACTGGGTACCGATGTAGCCGCACGTACGACGGGCGACGTTCATCTTCTCCTGATCGCGGTTGCCGCAGTTGGGGCACTCCCACACCAGCTTGCCGTCATCCTCGACAATCTTGATCTCGCCGTCGTAACCGCACACCTGGCAATAATCGCTCTTGGTGTTGAGCTCGGCGTACATGATGTTGTCGTAGATGTACTGCATCACGCGAATGACAGCCTTGAGGTTGTCCTGCATGTTGGGAACTTCGACGTAGGAGATGGCGCCGCCCGGCGAAAGCTGCTGGAACATACCCTCGAACTTGAGCTTGTCGAATGCGTCGATCTCCTCGGACACGTGGACGTGGTAGCTGTTGGTGATGTAGCCCTTGTCCGTCACGCCCGGGATGATGCCAAAACGACGCTGCAGGCACTTGGCGAACTTGTAGGTCGTCGACTCAAGCGGGGTACCGTACAGCGAGAAGTCAATATCGCTTTCGGCCTTCCACTCCGCGCACTTGTCGTTCATGCGCTGCATGACGGCCATGGCAAAGGGCGTGCCCTCCTTCTCGGTGTGGCTGTGGCCCGTCATGTACTTGACGCACTCATACAGGCCGGCATAACCCAGACTAATGGTGGAGTAACCGCCCACGAGCAGCTTGTCGATCGTCTCGCCCTTCTTCAGGCGGGCGAGGGCACCGTACTGCCAAAGAATCGGTGCGGCATCCGAAAGCGTACCCATCAGACGCTCATGACGGCACAGTAGGGCGCGGTGGCATAGCTCAAGGCGCTCGTCGAAGATCTTCCAGAACTTGTCCATGTCCTGGTGCGAGCTCAGCGCGACATCAGGCAGGTTAATGGTCACAACGCCCTGGTTAAAGCGGCCATAGTACTTAGGCTTGGTCGGGTCATAGTTCAGCGCGTTGGCGACATTGTTAAAGCCGTTGCCCGAACGGTCGGGCGTCAGGAAACTACGGCAACCCATGCAGGTGTAGCAATCGCCATTGCCGGCGGTCTCGCCCTTCGACAGCTTCAGCTCGCGCATCTTCTTCTCGGAGATGTAGTCGGGCACCATGCGCTTGGCGGTGCACTTCGCAGCCAGCTGAGTCAGGTAGAAGTACGGGGAATCCTCGTAAACGTTATCGTCCTCGAGCACATAGATAAGCTTGGGGAACGCCGGGGTGATCCACACGCCGGCCTCGTTCTTAACGCCCTCATAGCGCTGACGGAGCGTCTCCTCCACGATCATGGCAAGGTCATGCTTCTCCTGGGGCGTACGGGCCTCATTGAGATACATAAAGACCGTCACGAACGGCGCCTGGCCGTTGGTGGTCATAAGGGTCACGACCTGATACTGAATCGTCTGAACGCCGCGACGGATCTCGTCACGCAGACGGTCCTCAACAACCTCGCGGACCTTTTCGGGAGATGCGGAAACGCCGAGCTCCTCAAGCTCGCGAGCGACCTCGCCGCGAATCTTTTGACGGCTCACCTCGACGAACGGGGCAAGATGGGTCAGCGAAATCGACTGGCCTCCGTACTGGGAGGAAGCAACCTGGGCGATGATCTGCGTCGCGATGTTGCAGGCGGTCGAGAAGCTGTGCGGCTTCTCGATCAGCGTACCCGAGATAACAGTGCCGTTCTGGAGCATGTCCTCCAGGTTCACCAGGTCGCAGTTATGCATGTGCTGGGCAAAGTAGTCCGAATCATGGAAGTGAATCAGACCCTCATTGTGAGCATCCACAATCTCCTGGGGCAGCAGCACACGCTGGGTCAGGTCCTTGGAGATCTCGCCGGCCATGTAGTCACGCTGAACGGAATTGACGGTCGGGTTCTTGTTGGAGTTCTCCTGCTTGACCTCTTCGTTGTTGCACTCAATCAGCGACAGAATCTTGTCGTCGGTCGTGTTCTTCTGGCGCTTCAGGCTCTGAACATAGCGATAGATGATGTAATGGCGAGCGACCTCGTAGCAGTCGAGACGCATAATCTCGTCCTCGACCAGATCCTGAATCTCCTCGACCGACACGGTGTGGCCCGCGTTCTCGCATGCCTCGGCGACGTTTTGTGCCGCGTAAACCACCTGGCGGTCGGTAAGACGAGAGCTCTCCTCGACCTCCAAGTTTGCGGCGCGGATGGCATTGACAATCTTATCGATGTCAAAGACAACCTCGGTGCCGCTGCGCTTGATGATCTTCATCCTCTTGCCTCTTTCGCGTCGAAATCGTATTGCGCTTCAGAGCCAAACGATGCCCGGCAGGGCTTGCCCCTGTCTTGCGGCGCCGTCGCGCAATCTGTGTTTTCGAAAACCATAGGCCCTCATGCGGACAATCCTCGCAGCCAATCAAGGGGCTCGAAGATCCATCCAAATGGGGCGAATAAGGTCCTCGTTCTCTGTCCGCCATCTATCATACGACAAAGAGGCATCTATATCCTGTATTCTTTTTTTAGGTCAAACACAACATATAGTGTTTCAGCAGGTCAAAGCAATTAGTCATTTTGCAGACGCATTAATTATGAGGGGTTCTTGGCAAGTCGGTAAAACGTTACCAACACGGCTACCTGCATGGCAGTTATAAAACCCCCTTAGTCAAGCCGCTGACAAATCCTACCAAAACCAAGCCGCTCACGCCAAAAGAATCCAAAAGATTATGCTTGACCAACATGTTGCGGTCACGGTCGGCCAGGACGTATGCAACCTGCCGGCACCTCTACGGGGACCTTGGATCAATATTTGCTGGCATATTTGACGGCGTGCTTGGTAGCAAAACAAAACAGCTCAGAGGACATAGCCTCTGAGCTGCGAACATTTGGTGGGCGTTAGAAGATTTGAACTTCTGACCTCTTCCGTGTCAGGGAAGCGCTCTCCCCCTGAGCTAAACGCCCAAATGGAGCGGACAACGGGGCTCGAACCCGCGACCCCAACCTTGGCAAGGTTGTGCTCTACCAACTGAGCCATGTCCGCTTACGAGGATTAATCTTACGTGATGCCCGCATCCTATGCAAGAACTTTTTTTGAAAAGTTTTGCGACGCTCTCGCGAGGGCATCAGTCGTCACGAAAGGCGCGAACAAACGCAGGCTCGCAGCGAGATGCCCCTACATATCACCGAGCATGATCCAGGCAGAGCTGTCCTGCGCGAGCCTGCCGTCTGAAAGCGGTGATGAGGTGAGCAGGACCCTGCCCGCCGGCAGCTCCACGGGTGCTGCACCGAAGTTCGTCACACACGCCCAGCCGTTGTCGCGGCGATAGGCGATGACGCCGCCCTCAGCGCCCTCGGCACCATCCGCAAGACCGGTGCGCCCGTCAAGATCGAGCCACGCAAGATCGTTGGCGCACCCGCGCAGCTTGCGCCGCAGCCAGAGGGCGTCACGATAGAGCGCAAGCATCGATGTCGGGTCCGCTTCTTCCTTATCGGCAGCATAATCGGAAAACCATGCAGGCTGCGGCAGATGGGGTGCCGCATCGGCGTCTGCCGGCGAAAACCCAAACGATCCGCCATGCGCGGGATCGTCCGCCGCCACCCACGGCAGGGGCACACGACAGCCGTCGCGCCCCTTCTCACGCTTCGGTCCGTGCGTATTGGTCGCAGTAGGGTCTTCGAGTGCAGCCCACGGGATATCAGCCACCTCAAAAAGGCCGAGCTCCTCACCCTGATACACGTATGCCGAGCCCGGAAGCGCCAGTTCAAGCAAAAGGGCCGCCCGCGCGCGGCGCTCGCCGAGTTCACGGTCCTCGTCATAAGACGACCCGTCGCGTAAGAGCCAGTCGAGCGCAATCTGGTGGTAGCGCGTCGCCTTGATTTGCGGCAGGGCATAGCGTGTCGCCACGCGCGGCACGTCGTGGTTGGAGAGTACCCAGGTCGAGGCGGAATCGGATTCGACGGCTGCCTTCAAGCCCTTCTCGATTGCAGTGTGCATGTCATCATAGGTCCAAGTGGCCTTGGCAAACTCAAAGTTGAATGTCTGGCCAAGCTCGCTGGGACGCGCGTAGAGATACTGGCGCTCGGGCAACACCCACGCCTCGGCAACGGCGCTGCGCGGCGGATTATAGCGGTCGAACACGCGGCGCCACTCGCGATAGATCTCGTGGACCTCATTGCGGTCCCACAGCGGATGGGTGCCGTCGTCAACCATGTCATCGCCCTCGGCGAGATGCCACCGGTCGAGGTCATCGCGGTCGAGATCCTTGGCGAGACCCTGCGCCACATCAATGCGAAAGCCGTCGACGCCTCGATCGCTCCAAAACGCCAGGACGTCGCAAAAGAGCGCGTGAACCTCAGGGCATGACCAGTCAAAGTCCGGCTGCTCGGGCGTAAACATGTGCAGATACCACTGACCGTCCGCAACACGCGTCCATGCGGGGCCGCCAAAGTTGGCATTCCAATTGGTGGGAGGCAGCTCGCCATGCTCGCCGCAACCATCGCGGAAGATATAACGGGCGCGCTCGGGAGATCCGGGGCCGGCGGCAAGAGCGGCTTTGAACCAGGGGTGCTGGTTGGATGAATGGTTGGGCACGATGTCGACGATGACCTTGATGCCGCGCGCGTGAGCCGCAGCGATCATGTCATCGAAGTCGTCAAGCGAGCCGAGACGTGGGTCGACATCGCAGTAGTCCGCCACATCATAGCCGCCATCGACAAGAGGCGATGGGTAAAACGGGCTCAGCCAGATGGCCTCGATACCCAGCCGCTCAAGATAGTCCATCTGCTGGGTAATGCCCGCGATATCGCCCAGACCCGAACCAGTCGAATCCTTAAACGAGCGCGGGTAGATCTGATAGATCGCAGCGTCGGACATCCATGAGCGCGAAGAAGACTTTTCTGTAGCCATGGGGCGTATCTCCCTTGCAACGAGGTTATGCGAGATGCCCACGATGATACGCCCAAAGCGGACATTCGCGGCAAACAACGCCACAGCCACGCCCCAAAACGCTCGCTCCCTCTCGGGTTCGAGCCCATGCAATGGATACAAAAAAGCCCGGCTACCGTAGTAGCCGGGCTGTTGCGTTTGGAGCGGACAACGGGGCTCGAACCCGCGACCCCAACCTTGGCAAGGTTGT
Source organism: uncultured Collinsella sp. (assembly GCA_902494935.1). Taxonomy (GTDB): domain Bacteria; phylum Actinomycetota; class Coriobacteriia; order Coriobacteriales; family Coriobacteriaceae; genus Collinsella. The sequence continues at coordinate 4,210 of CABUVH010000076.1, read as the reverse complement.
GCTCTACCAACTGAGCCATGTCCGCATATGTAAAACAAAACGGGCGCCGGAGCGCCCGGATGTTGCCTGGAGGCGAAGCCCGGATTCGAACCGGGGGTAAAGGCTTTGCAGGCCTCTGCCTTACCACTTGGCCACTTCGCCGAAAAAGGACCGCCTAAACGGTCCGGAAATGCAATGGAGCGGACAACGGGGCTCGAACCCGCGACCCCAACCTTGGCAAGGTTGTGCTCTACCAACTGAGCCATGTCCGCTTGCGGGTTATTAATTTACGCGAGTTGTCCAAAAGACGCAAGTACTTTTTTCAAAAAACTTGTCTGCCGCATGTTCTTAGTAGCTAAACGCGCTAAAGCGATTGGCTAGGCACACGTTTCCAGCGCTCCGCTAAACAGCTTCACCATCTGCACGCGCGTGCCGGCGCCGTCCGTACGACGAGCAACCTCCACGTTATCGACGAGCATACGCATAAGCTTGATACCACGGCCGCGTTCCTCAGATGCAACCGGCTCGCTCGTTTCATCGATAGAATAGCCGGCACCTCGATCAAGCACCTCAACCACAACGCGATCGCCATAGGCCTGAACCGTCAGGACGCACCCGATACCGCCCGCATGGTCATAGGCATTACCCAGCGCCTCCCCCGACGCCAATGCGACATCGTAGCGCTCGTCACGGCGCAACGGAAGCGATTCAAGGAGTTCGGCGATGCGATGTCGGTAGTATGGAAGATTCTCGATACCCTGACGGACCTCGACGCTCTTACTCCAGCGAGGCAGCTCCCCCACCGGAATGGCGGGAATAGACTCCCGTGCCGGCCCCGCGACATGAAGGATATCGACAAGACGAGCAATCTCCAAAAAGCGAACAACTTCACCTGATGCATTGACGAGCGAAAGCAGGCCTTCTCGCCTCATGAGCTCACGAGCGCGCGTAAGCAGGAATGCCAAGCCCGTCGAATCGATAAAGCTAACAGCCTGACAGTTGATGACAACACGACGCACGCCGCGGCCAATCAAAGCATCCAACCGCCGACGCAGCGCAGGCACCGTGGCGATGTCGATATCGCCTGGTGGCGTCAAAACCGCTATGTCATTCCACTCATTCATACGACCATAGTTCCCCAAAAAAGCCCACTCGATGCATTCGTTTCCCCAACCGTACGGATTCAGCCCGCCCAGCGTCGTCTATGAACGACCCCGTAAAAACTCAAGGGACACCAATGCAATGTCATCGTCCAGCGCCGATTCGGTAAATCGGTCAAGCTCGCCCAAGACCTTGCCGCAGATTCCCGATATGCCCTCACCCGAGACAGAGAGCAGAAGGTCACGAAGGCGCTGCTCACCAAAGAACGCTCCGGTGCGGTCGCGGGCCTCAATCGTTCCGTCCGTATACATGAAGAGCATGTCGCCAGGAGCGAACGTAAACACGCCTGTCTCGTACACCATGCTCTCAAAGGCACCGATTACGCCCGATTGGCATCCAAGCAGCTCGACCTCTCCCCCACGGGCCTCGCCGCCACCCAGCGGCATCGACTCTGGCCTAATGACCATGGTCGGAGGATGGCCCGCCGAACAATACGTTGCGCGTCCGGCTTTAAGGTCAATCTTGGCGATAAAGGCCGTCACGAACGTCTCGACCCTCGAGAAGCCCATGAGCATGCTGTTAAGGGAGCGTGCCATGCGGGCCGGTCCAGCGCCCTCCCAGGCATATGCCGTCAGGGCCGTCTTGACGAGCGCGGACATCGATGCAGCCTCAATGCCTTTGCCAGACACATCACCCAGAATCATGACGGCGCAGTCGTCGGGAAGACGGATGAGCGTATAGAAATCGCCGCCGACCAACGCCGAGTTCGTGGCCGACAGGTACACCGAATCGGTTGCGATACCCGGAACATCCCCCAGGGAATTTCTCATGCCAATCTGAAGGGTCTGAGCGATATGACGCTCCTCGCGCTTTTGAGATTCACCTTCGTAGATCAGTTCAAAGTCATGCGCCAAGTGCACCAAGTAGTCATATTCAAGGTCATCAATCGGCTCTTGGCTACCATCACGAAGCAGTAGCGCGCGCGTCGTCGGGCTCTTCGCAACAGAAGCAGGAACAATTGCGTCGTTACTGTGCTTGCCATCACCCTTAGAGCGTGGTCGCCCCGCCTCGATGCCGGAGTCGACGTAGAGACCTTGACAAGGCAGACCATGCGCCCTAAGCCAGCCTCCCATAGGCATCGATTCGTCAACGCGAGTTATACGGACGTGTTTAAGGTCCTCAGCACTCGTACCGCCCAAAACAGATGCCTCAAAGCCATCAGGGCCTGCCCCCAGACGTGCCGCTGGAGCCGTCGTGGAAAAGAAAAGCTTCTCGGGATCGTCCGGCAAAGCAACGCGACTGCCACCTTCAAAATCTATGACGTAGGAATCCAGACTGGCGTCATACTCAACAGGGCAAAAATGGCAGTTAAGCATATTGCAGATCTCGGACGATACCGCCTGGGTAGCCGCGGCAGAATCGTCTAGAAAGGTAAACAACTCATCACGCAAGACATTGAGCGAGCGGCCAAGCTCGGCCGTGCGACGGGAGCGAAGGCTCGATGCCATGCCGACCAGCTGGATAGACAGGTAATCGCAAATGACCTCGAGTACATTAACGTCATAGGCGAGCGGTGCCTGAGGGCGTTTCCAACCAACTTCCAGCACGCCAAGGATCTGCGTACCGTAAAAAACGGGAAGACAGATCTCGCTGCGGTACGGAGGCATATCCTGCATACGCAACAGGTGCTTAGAACGATTGTCCAGGTCCATAAACATACCGGAGGCGGCCTTATCACCCTTAAGGTCCTGTTGAATCGACAAGCGACAGGCACGCGACTCACGAAGAACATACGTCGGAATGCCAGCGCCATACGGCAAAAACTCAGGCAGGTAGCTGTCGTACAGCTCCTTGGAAACACCGCGAAGTTTAAAACCGCCGCTCTCAGAAAAATAGATAGCGGCACCCGAAGCATCGAGCGTTCCTACAAGCTGGTTCAAAACGGTATCAAGTAGGCTGGGCAGCTCATCGGAGCCCACGGTACTCATAATGACCGAGAGCGTGCCAGAGAGGCGCTTGTTCGCCACTCTAAGCTCCGATAACGCACGCTTGAGCTGACGGTCGTGCGAATACTGTTCTTCGATGCTATGGAGCGCCACCAGGACACGTGGCGCGCGGCGCCCAAAGATGCGTGGAGGCGTTACGGAGCCCGCACGAACCAAGACGGGGATAAAAGAGCCGTCACTCAGCTTGAGCATCAGTTCGTTCTCGGAGCCATCAGTTTCAAATGGCAGACGATGTTCCGTCGCACGTTCAAAAGCGGACGAGTACAGGACGTCTTTAACATCTCCACCGATGACGTCGGCGCGTTCCTCGCACATCAAACCAAGTAAGCGATTATTCACATGCAGAATTGTTCCGTCGAGCTCGCAGATGATGACAGCATCGCTCGTGATCTCGACTAGTTGGGCAACGTCTGCCCACTCGTTGCGTTCAAGCGTTTCCATCGTGGACCCCACCGTCTATCGGTAACAAAAAAGCCTCCGAAGAGGCTTCTCAAATGCGATGGTGTCGGAGGCGGGACTTGAACCCGCATGACCAAAAAGCGGTCACTAGCACCTCAAGCTAGCGCGTCTGCCAATTCCGCCACTCCGACATGCTATGTTGTTGATTCACGGTTCGTTTTGTTGGACCCGCGCGTTCAACGAGGAAGATAATAACCTATGATTCGAGAACTGTGCAAGCACTTTTTTCAAAAAAGTTTACGAATTTGTAAATGCGCAGGTAGACGGACCTGTTCGGGCAGGAATGAGGTTGCTTTCCAACGCGTCCTCGGGCATGCGGCATTATTTTGCTCAGCGCTTCGCGCTACAAAATAATGCCGCCCCCTGCGGAATGCGTTGGAAAGCAACCTCATTCCTGCCCTAGGAGTATGTACTCCGGACACAGTTCTCAAAAATGTTCTGGGGGCTGATGCAAATTTGGTGGCTCGGCAAAGCCGAGCCCTTATATGGGGAGGCCGGAGCTAAAGCTCCGGCCTCACTAACTTTCCTATTAGATTAAGTGAGCGATCGAGGAATCGCACTCCCCTCCTCTGCCGAGTTACCGCAGGGCCTGCCCTGAAGTTACTTTTCAGAACACTCCGCAGGACGCAAGAAACCCCCGCCGCACGAAGTGCGCAGCGGGGGTT
>CABUVH010000075.1 GCA_902494935.1 uncultured Collinsella sp. | reverse complement strand
GTCACGGCACAGGTCCAAGAACACTTCGGCCCCCTCGTAGAAGCACTCGCGGGCGAAGGCGCCGGATCCGTCCGCAACGCACGCACCGTCGGCAAAAAGCTTCCAGCTGGACGGCTCGCGCGAGCCGTCTCCGAGCAGCTTGATCTGCAGAACATGTGGGCCGCCAGCGGCACATGGCCCTTCTTCCAACGCCTGCACCGTAAAGCGCATCTGGAGGGACAGAGTATAAAATCCGGAAAAGTGTCGAAATAGGCACCTTAAAACTTCGGAAAAGTGTAGCTGGATGACAAAACAGCACTTAGAAGCCGGTGCTGGATGCGGGATCCTGCGGCCGCCTTCAGCTCTCGCTACTCGTCGTCTCCGTCGTTGGGGTCGCCCTTGAGGGTGTTGATGTCCAGGTACTGGTTATCGTCCTCTTTTTGCTGGGTCTCCGACTCCGCTTGGGTGGGGCCGCGGAACAGCTGGAACCCCTCAAACGCAATGACACCGAGCAGGGCAATGATAATGGCGATAAAGGCAACCTTGACTGCCTGCGGAAATTCCGAGAAACGCAGCGCCTTTTCCTCGGCGTAATAATCGGCAAAGCGCTCTTCGCCCGTGCTTTTGGTATACGCCGGCGCGGACGCGGCCTCCGGGTCATATTCCGGTGCAGGCGTGGCGGCGTACGGATCGTTGAGATAATCGCTCGATGCGGTGCCATAGTTCTCGGTCTCGATGCGACCGTTGCCAGCATAGCCATCGGAATAATCGGAATATGCCGCACCGCCCTCATAGTCCGCGGCGCTCGTGTTGGCGGCAAAAAGCGGGTTAACTGGAACGTCGAGCGCCGGCATGCCGGTAGAGGTCTCATCCAGATCGGTTGCAGCCCAGGAATCGTAGGCAACCTGATGGGCAACGGGCTCATCGAGCCTTGTGACCGGAGGCTTGCGTGCCGCAGGAACGGGCAACTGCTGGGCGTTGTACATAACGGTGCTGTCGGCCGATTTGCCCTGCGTCGCCGCAGCGAGAAATGCCGCCGTCTCGGACGGGTCGCTTGCGGGGCGGGGAGCGGTCGTGGGCGCCGAAGTGGGTGCGGGCGTAGGCGCGGGCGTCGGCGCAGATGCGGGCTTAGGCGCAAGTGCGGGATTGGGACTTGACGGGCGAGCCCCGCCGCCCATGAGTTCGTCGGCGGTCCACGGGCGATCATCCATCACGTCGTCAAGGCTCAGCGAAAACAGGTCGTCTTCACTCTCATCGAACATGCGGTGCACATGTCCACCAATTGCCGGAATCAATCCGCGACCGGTGCATGATGCCTTGCTCAACGCCATTCTGTTCCATCCTTTCGAAATACTAATGACATCGATTATATGGAACTTCCCAAGCGGCTCGGTCTTGGATTCGTGCTTTCCAGAACTCGCGCCCAAAAGGGGAGGGGCAATCCAGGCGAGTGCCTACTTGTCGCCGGCAGCAGCCTTGGCCTCATTGAGGTAGCTATAGAAGCTGTACTTGGAGATGCCAAAGAACTCGCAGGCGCGCTCGCTCGACTTGGAAATGAGGAAGGCGCCGCGACGGTCGAGGTAGCCAATGGCACGAATGCGCTCGTCTTTGGTCATGAGTGCCGCGGGCTTGCCCACAAACTGCTCGCACTCGTGCAGCAGGTCCTCGAGCAGGTCGCCGATGTTCTTGGTAATGGGCTCGGGCTCGGTATAGCCCGTGCCGCCGGTGCCGGTAAAGGCGTCGAGCGAACGCTCAAAAGCCTTCATAAGCGTAATGTCAAAGTTGATGCCCAAAATGCCGACGGGCTTGCCCTCGTCGTTGCGGATAAAGATCGTCGACGATTTGAGCAGCTTACCGTCGGTGGTTTTAGTGAGGTACGGCTCGCGGTCGTGTACATCGGTGGCGCCCTCGTGCATGGACTCAAACACGATATGGCTGGGGCCGTCACCCAGTTTGCGCCCGCTGACGTGGCCGTTTTCAATCACTACGATGGAGTGGTCCACGTCATCGGTCTCCAGATCGTGGACGACGATTTCGCAGTTGGGGCCAAATTGGAGCGCCAGGCCGTGTGCAAGGCGCTTATAAAACTCAATCTGTGCGGGGGTCATAGGTGCCTTCCTAAAAATTAGTTTGGGCTCACTGTGCCATAAACCACACATGACCGCAAACAAATCCATCAACAAGGCAATTCATGACCGTTCGGCGGCGAAAAAGTACCGATTGCGGCAACAAACAATTCGTTAGGTATACCAATCAAAAAGTGTGATAGAACATTACTAACAAACTTTTTGTTTGGCATCCACATAAAAGTTCAGTCGCATGAATGGGAATGGGCTGAAACGCGTATGCGGGGGCCGGCAAGAGAGGACTTAAGGAGTTCACCGTATGGCCGATAAGATCCAGTGGGCGAGCAACACGATGCCCAAGAGCGATGACAAGCACTTGGGAATCATGAGCCTCGACCACGTGAAGAAGGCCCGCGCCTTCCACCAGTCGTTCCCCCAATATACCGTCACTCCGCTTGCCCGCCTGGACGGCCAGGCTGCGCGCCTGGGCCTGTCCAACCTGTGCGTTAAGGACGAGAGCTATCGCTTTGGCCTCAACGCCTTTAAGGTTCTGGGCGGTTCGTTTGCCATGGCCAACTACATTGCCGACGAGACCGGCAAGGACGTTGCCGAGTGCACCTTCGATTACCTGACCTCCGATCAACTTGCCAAGGACTTTGGCCAGGCCACCTTCTTTACCGCCACCGACGGCAACCATGGCCGCGGCGTGGCATGGGCTGCCAACAAGCTGGGCCAGAAGGCCGTCGTTCACATGCCCAAGGGTTCCACTAAGCCCCGCTTCGATAACATCGCCGCCGAGGGCGCAACGGTGACCATCGAAGAGGTCAACTACGACGAGTGCGTGCGCATGGCCGCTGCCGAGGCCGACGCCTGCGAGCGCGGCGTCATCGTTCAGGACACCGCCTGGGAGGGCTACGAGAAGATCCCGTCTTGGATCATGGAGGGCTACGGCACCATGGCCTCCGAGGCTGCCGAGCAGCTGCGCGAGATGGCCATCAACCGCCCGACGCACGTGTTTGTCCAGGCTGGCGTGGGTTCGCTCGCCGGCGCCGTGGTGGGCTACTTCACCAACCTGTATCCCGATAACCCGCCCACCTTCGTCGTGGCTGAGTGCGCGCCTGCCGCCTGTCTGTACAAGGGCGCTGCCGCCGGCGACGGCGATCCGCGCATCGTGGACGGCGACATGCCCTCCATCATGGCCGGTCTGTGCTGCGGCGAGCCCAACATTCTGGGCTGGGATATCCTGCGCAACCACGTCACCGCCTTCGTGTCCTGCCCCGACTGGGTCACCGCTCGCGGCATGCGCACCCTGGGCGCTCCCGAGAAGGGCGACCCGCGCGTCATCTCCGGCGAGTCCGGCGCTGTGACCACCGGCCTGGTCGAGACCCTCATGCTCGATCCCGAGTACGCCGAGCTCAAGGAACTCATCGGCCTGGACAAGACGAGCTCCGTGCTCTGCTTCTCCACCGAGGGCGACACCGATCCCGACCAGTATCGCCGCATTGTTTGGGAAGGCGAATATCCCACTTGCTAATCGTTGGGGCGGAGTAAATAGGTATCGCTCCGCCACCTCACAGGTAGATTCCTTCGTTTGAAAGGTTATGAACAATGGCTAAAGAACTCGATTTCGACGCTATCAAGGCTGCTGCTGAGTCCCATCGTGCTGATATGACTCGCTTCCTGCGCGCTATGATCTCCCATCCCTCTGAGTCTTGCGAGGAGGGTGAGGTTGTCGCCTGCATCAAGGCCGAGATGGAGAACCTTGGCTATGACGAGGTCAAGGTCGATGGCCTGGGCAACGTCATGGGCTTTATGGGCGAGGGCGACAAGATCATCGCCATCGACTCCCACATCGACACCGTCGGCATCGGCAACATCGAGAACTGGGATGCCGATCCCTATGAGGGCTACGAGACCGACGAGATCATCTACGGCCGCGGCGGCTCCGACCAGGAGGGCGGCATGGCTTCTGCTACCTACGCTGCCAAGATGATGAAGGACATGGGCCTCATCCCCGAGGGCTACAAGATCATGGTCGTCGGCACCGTCCAGGAAGAGGACTGCGACGGCATGTGCTGGCAGTACATCTACAACAAGGATGGCATTAAGCCCGAGTTCGTCATTTCCACCGAACCCACCGACGGCGGCATCTATCGCGGTCACCGCGGCCGCATGGAGATCCGCGTCGACGTTCACGGTACCTCCTGCCACGGCTCCGCTCCCGACCGCGGCGACAACGCCATCTACAAGATGGCCGACATCATCGCCGACGTCCGCGCCCTCAACAACAACGGCTGCGACGAGTCGACCGACATCAAGGGTCTCGTCAAGATGCTCGACCCCAAGTACAATCCCGAGCACTTCGAGGATGCCCGCTTCCTGGGCCGCGGCACCTGCACCGTCAGCCAGATCTTCTACACTAGCCCCAGCCGCTGCGCCGTGGCCGACTCCTGCGCCATCTCCATCGACCGTCGTATGACCGCCGGTGAGACCTGGGAGTCCTGCCTGGACGAGATCCGCAACCTGCCGGCAGCCAAGAAGTACGGTGACGACGTGAAGGTCTCCATGTACATGTACGACCGTCCGTCCTGGACCGGCGAGGTCTACGAGACCGAGGCTTACTTCCCCACGTGGATCAACAAGGAGACCGCTCCGCACGTCAAGGCCCTCGTCGACGCCCACAAGGCCATGTTTGGTGACGAGCGCATCGGCTGCGAGCCCAGCATGGACAAGCGCACCGGTCGCCCGCTGTGCGACAAGTGGACCTTCTCCACGAACTGCGTCTCCATCCAGGGCCGCTACGGCATCCCCTGCGTGGGCTTTGGCCCGGGTGCCGAGTCTCAGGCTCACGCTCCCAACGAGGTCACCTACAAGGACGACCTGGTCACCGCTGCCGCCATGTATGTGGCTGCCCTGAACCTCTACGATCCGAGCCAGGCCGATGGCGATGCCACCGTGTTCCGCGCCGGTCTGACCAACAACAAGATCGACTAGTCCCATTCCTCGATTTTGTTGAGCCGGGGACAGTTTATGCCCCCGGCGCCTCCTGTTGACTTGGGGCCCGCGGTCGTTATCTCCCATGCTTCCTCAACGGTAGCGGGTCCTCGTCATAGCGCTCTGCATGTTCTAGCCACACGCGCATGCCGGAGCACATCTACTCATTGCGATCGTTTCACCTTTAGAAAGGACATTTACATGGACGCCAAGTTTACCGAGCTCGTCGAGCAGCTGAACGGCCTCGATTTTAAGGGTATGTACGGCAGCGACTTCCTGCACACCTGGGATAAGACCACCGATGAGCTCAAGGCTCTCTACATCGTCGCCGACGCCCTGCGCGAGCTGCGCGAGAACAACGTCTCGTCCAAGATCTTCGACTCGGGCCTGGCCGTCTCCCTGTTCCGCGATAACTCCACCCGTACGCGCTTCTCCTTCTCTAAGGCCGCCAACCTGCTCGGCCTTGAGCTGCAGGACCTGGACGAGAAGAAGTCCCAGATCGCTCACGGCGAGACCGTCCGCGAGACCGCTACCATGATCTCCTTCATGGCCGACGTCATCGGCATCCGCGACGACATGTACATCGGCAAGGGCGACGCCTACATGGCCGAGGTCTCCGAGTCTGTCCAGCAGGCTTACGAGGACGGCGTTCTGGATCACCGTCCCACGCTCATTTCCCTGCAGTCCGACTCCGATCACCCCACGCAGTCCTCTGCCGACATGCTCTACCTCATCAACGAGTTTGGCGGCCTTGAGAACCTCAAGGGCAAGAAGGTTGCCGTCACCTGGGCCTATTCGCCCTCTTACGGCAAGCCGCTGTCCTGCCCGCAGTCGCTGATCAGCCTGCTGCCCCGCTTTGGCATGGACGTCACCCTGGCCCACCCCGAGGGCTACGACCTCATGCCCGAGGTCGTCGAGCGCGCCAAGGGCTATGCCGCCGAGTCCGGCACCACCTTTAAGCAGGTCAACACCATGGCCGAGGCCTTCGAGGGCGCCGACATCGTGATCCCCAAGAGCTGGGCTCCGTTTGCCGCCATGGAGAAGCGTACCAATCTGTACGCCGAGGGCGACGACGCCGGCATCGCTGCGCTCGAGAAGGAGCTGCTCGCCCAGAACGCCACCCATCAGGATTGGTGCTCCACGACCGAGCTCATGGAGAAGACTGCCAACGGCCAGGACACCATCTTTATGCACCCGCTGCCCGCCGACATCTCCGGTGTCTCCTGCGAGCACGGCGAGGTCAACGCCGACGTCTTCGACATGCACCGCGTGGGCATGTACAAGGAGGCCAGCTACAAGCCGTACGCCATCGCAGCCATGATGTTCCTGCAAAAGGTTGCCGATCCCGCCGCTACCCTCAAGGCCCTCGACGAGCGCAACACCGCCCGTTGGCTCCAGGCCTAAAGCCGGGCTGAGAAATGGCTAAGCGTATTGTTGTCGCCTTGGGCGGAAACGCCCTCGGCGCCAACCTTCCCGAGCAGATGGAGGCCGTCAAGACGACTTCTAAGGCCATCGTCGACCTGATCGAGGAAGGCAACGAGGTCGTCGTCGTGCATGGCAACGGCCCCCAGGTGGGCATGATCGCCAACGCGATGGCCGAGCTCACGCGTTCTAATCCTCAGAAGTACATTCCCTGCCCGCTGTCCGTTTGCGGCGCCATGAGCCAGGGCTACATTGGCTATGACCTGCAAAACGCCCTGCGCGAGGAAATGCTCGACCGCAATATCGACAAGGGTGTCGCCACCGTGCTCACCCAGGTCGAGGTTGCGGCAGCCGATCCGGCCTTTGCCGACCCGGTCAAGCCGATTGGTCCGTGGATGAGCGAGGCCGAGGCCAAGGAGCTGGAAGCCGACCGCGGCTATCAGTTCATCCACGACGAGAAGCAGGGCTTCCGTCGCGTGGTTGCCTCGCCCAAGCCCGTGAACATCGTCGAGCTCGACACCATTAAGTCGCTCGTCGAGTCCAACCACGTGGTGATTTCCTGCGGTGGTGGCGGTATTCCCGTCACCAAGGCCCAGGGCAACCACCTTAAGGGCGCTGCTGCCGTCATCGATAAGGACTTTGCGGCCGAGAAGCTCGCCGAGCAGCTCGATGCCGATGCCCTGATTATCCTGACGGCCGTGGAGAAGGTTGCCATTGGCTTTGGCACCGACCACGAGCAGTGGCTCGACACGCTGACCGCGGCTGACGTAAAGCGTCTGTCCGAGGCCAACGAGTTTGGTCGCGGCTCCATGCTGCCCAAGGTCCAGGCAGCCTCGACGTTTGCCGAGAGCAAGCCGGGCCGCACGGCGCTCATCACGCTGCTCGAGAAGGCGCGCGATGGCCTTGCCGGCAAGACCGGTACCACGTTTACCGGCGACGCTGAGTAGGCATATCTGCACCATTGAGGAGGGTGCCCTGCGTCGCGGGGTGCCCTCCTTTGTGCTATGGGGAGCCAAGGGGCGTTCGCTGGAAAACGAGTGCGTGCCTGTTCCGACGGAGTGCGAGCTCGGTATGGTGGGTATAGCAGCTATGGTGTCCAAGGCAGCCAGGGGAGGTTTGCGGAGATGAAACTCGGTTGCGTGATTATGGCTTCGGGCGAGGGCAAGCGGTTTGGCTCTAACAAGATGCTCGCCGATATCTATGGCGAGCCGCTGATTGCCCGGACCATCGATTCGGTTCCCCGGGGCTTTGACGTCGTGGTTTCGACGCGTTGGCCCGAGGTCTCCCAGATTTGCGAGGACAAGCATTGCCCGTGCGTGCTGCACGATGGCGAGCTGCGCAGCGAAAGCGTCCGTGCGGGCCTTTCGTGGGGAGTCGAACGCAACTGGAAAGGTTGCCTCTTTTTACCGGGCGACCAGCCGCTCGTGAGTTCGGATTCTTTTGAGGCTATGGTTCGTGCATTTGACGAGTGTGGCCGCAAACATCCGGTGCGTCTTGCGTGTAACGGTGAGCCTTCGAGCCCGGTGCTCTTTCCGGCGGAACTGTTCGATGCACTTATGTGTCTTGAGGGCAAGGACGGCGGGGGCTCGATTCTCAAAGGTCGCACCGACGTGGTGCTGGTCGAGGCGCGTGCCTACGAGCTGTGGGACGTCGATACCGTCAAGGGACAGCGACGCATAACGGAGCATATTGCCGCCTGCTCGTATTTTGATCGCGTGGCCAACTGTATTAATCAATAAGGAGCAACATGATCATCATCAAAAACGGCGCGCTCGTGACGCCCCAGGGGCTTCGCCGCGCCGATCTTGCCATGGAGGGCGACAAGATTGTGCGGATTGCCGCGGCGATTGAGCCGGCCGAGGGCGATACCGTCGAGGATGCCGTGGGCTGTTGGGTGTTCCCCGGCTTTATCGACGGCCACACGCACATGCAGTGCTGGACTGGCATGGATTGGACAGCCGATAGCTTTGAAACCGGCACGCGTGCGGCTGCCTGCGGCGGTACGACGACCATCGTGGACTACGCGACGGCCGATCGCGGCGTGACCATGCCCGACGCCCTTGCCGAGTGGCATCGCCGTGCCGACGGAACCTGCACGGCCAACTACGCCTTTCATATGGCACTCGCCGAGTGGAATGAGCGCAACCGCGCCGATCTTTCGGCTATGCGCGAGGCGGGCGTATCGTCGTTTAAGACCTACTTTGCCTATGACCACCTGCGCTTGGACGATGCCGAGACACTCGAGGTGCTGGAGGAGCTCAAGCGCGTGGGCGGTATCCTGTGCGTGCATTGCGAGAACGGCACGTTGGTCAACGCGCTGCAGAAGCGCGTGTTTGAGCAGGGTATCCACGGGCCTGAGGGCCATGCGCTCAGCCGTCCGGACGTGTGTGAGGCCGAGGCCGTGAGCCGCCTGCTGTATCTGGCTCACTTGGCCGGGGACGCTCCGGTCAACGTGGTACACCTTTCGACCAAGCTGGGGCTCGAGGCCATTCGCGCTGCCAAGGCGCGCGGGCAGAAGAACATTTATGTCGAGACCTGCCCTCAGTATCTGATGCTCGACGACACCTGCTATCTGGAGCAGGGCGAGGACGGCTTTGCGGGTGCCAAGTATGTGATGAGCCCGCCGCTGCGCCGTGCGGGTGACCGTGCGGCACTGCGTGAGGCGCTTGTGGCCGGCGAGATCGATACGATTGCGACCGACCACTGCAGCTTTAACCTGCACGGGCAAAAGGACCGCGGGCGCGACGACTTCCGCGCGATTCCCAACGGCGGGCCCGGCGTGGAGCATCGTCCCGTCGCGATTGCCACGAGCTTTGAGGGACAGCTGGGACCCGAGGATCTGTGCCGTTTGATGAGCGAGAACCCGGCGCGCGTGTTTGGCATGTACCCGCGCAAGGGCTGTCTTGCCGAGGGTGCCGATGCCGACGTGTGCGTGTGGGATCCTTGCGCGCGTTGGACGATCAGCGCCGCGACGCAGCATCAGGCCGTGGACTACACGCCGCTCGAGGGCTTTGAGGCACATGGCCGCGCCAAGGCCGTGTTTGTGAACGGCGTGCTGGTGGCGCGCGATGGCGAGCCCACCGGAGCCCAACCCGGCCGCTACGTGCCCCGCTAGCAGCAAAGATGCCGTGTCCCCTCCGCAGTTGCGGTGAAATACGGACTGTTTGCGG
>CABUVH010000074.1 GCA_902494935.1 uncultured Collinsella sp. | reverse complement strand
TTACCCTTGATATTCGCAACAAGTCCTTCGAGGACGTTTCCTACCTTTGTGCCGAGATGCTTTTGGAGCGTGGACTGCTATGATTCGCCGTCAACTGATCAATTTCCAAAACCGCAGTGTCGATGTCCGCGTCGGATTGGGCGCGTTCGATGAGCTGCCGCGCATGTTTGCCTCGGCCGTGGGCAAGCCTAAGCGCGCGATGGTGGTTTGGAACGACGCCACATCCGAGCGTTTTGGTGAGGTCGTCGAGCATGCGCTGGTCGACGCCGGTTTTGCCGTGTCGCTGCTCGTCCTCGAGGTTTCGCCTGCTGGTGCCACGCTGGCCGACGCCGATGCTATCTTTGGCGCCCTGTCTGCCAACCGCATCACCTGCGACGATCTGGTTGTCGCTGTTGGCGATGCCGCAACCTGTTCGGTTGTTGGCTGGTGCGCCAACCAGTGGTGTGGCCGAACCGAGTGCGCGCTGCTGCCGACGACCTTCGACGCCATGCTCACGGTCGCGACGACCATGAAGCCGCTCGTCGCCTCGTTGGCCAATGCGCTTCCCGCTATCGCGTTCCGTCCCGAACCGGGCTTGGTTGTGTGTGATCTCGACCTTGTTCGCGAGGCGGAACCCGAGGACCTCAAGTTCGGCTATGCGGTACTTGTTGGCACCATGCTTTCGAGCAGCAAGTCCCGCTGGAATCAGTTTACTGAGACCGTCCCCGAGATTCTCGCGGGCGAGGAGGTCGCACTCGTCAATGCCGTTCAATGGTCTCAGACTGCCCGCAAGGACGTGCTGACGGCCACGAACCCGAGCGCTCGCCATGCGCTCGATTTTGGCAAGACGGGGGAGCGCACCCTGCGCGCTTGCTTGGGCGATGCCGCTTCGCAGGTCCCTGCCTACCAGCTGTTGTCCGAGGGCATGCGCTTTGAGGCGCGCCTAGCACACGATGCCTGCGACTTCGATATCGACTATGTGTTTGATCTCGATGACTGCCTGGAGGACTTTGGCATCGAGGAGCTTGCCTTCGACTTGGAGCCTGCCGCATATATCGAGGAGTTCCGCAGACAGCAGTTTGTCCGCTCGAACCGCAGCATGCTGCCGCTGCCCGCGGCGCTCGGCGCCATTCGCCTAACGAGCGTCGAGGACGAGGTTCTTGAGCGCCATGCTCACGCCTACTTGGCTTCTCGTAAAGAACTTCTCTAAGATTTATTGACTTCCATCGTCTTTCGTATCATGTTGAGGGGCGGGTTTTCAATCGGTTGCGGATCGCATGCGATTCCGTCGTTCGGTTGAGACCCGTCCCGTCTATATTGAGACAACAAGAAAGGAATCTGCATGTCTGAGTTTGCTGCCGGTCCTGCCGGTCGTATCGAGCGTGTCCGTGCCCTGATGGTCGAGCGTGGCTACGACGCCATCGTGGTGCGCGACGAGGCCAACCTTCGTTGGCTTACGGGCGTGAAGGGCGTCTTCGACTACACCTTCGAGTTCCCGCACGCTGCGTTTATTACGGCCGACCAGTGCCTGTTCCACACCGACTCGCGCTACCTCAACAGCTTTGAGGAGAACACGCCAGCCGGCAGCCCCTGGGTCTACGACATGGATGAGGGCACCATCCCCGGTTGGGTCGCCGGCAAGATCGCGGCCAACAAATGCCGCGTCTGCGCTGTCGAGGACGATATGCAGATTAATTTCTACCAGGGTATTCAGCGCGGCCTGGAGGACCGTTCCGTCGCCTGTATGCTGCCGCTGATGCACGACGATATCCGCAAGATGCGCGCCATCAAGGACGCCGAGGAGATTGAGCTCATGCGCCATGCGCAGTCGATCACCGATGCCGCCTTCCAGCACATGCTCGGCTTTATTAAGCCCGGTATGACCGAGAAGCAGGTACGCAACGAGCTCGAGAACTTTATGTTCGCCAACGGTGCCGATAGCCTGGCCTTCGGTTCCATCGTCGCGAGCGGCCCCAACACCGCCAACCCGCATGCCGTGCCGAGCGACCGCGTGATCGAGAAGGGCGATTTCGTTCTTATGGATTACGGCGCGGGCTATTGCGATTACCGCTCCGACATGACGCGCACTGTCGTGATGGGCGAGCCCACCCAGGAGCAGCTCGACCTGTACGCACTCGTGCGCCGTACGCACGAGGAGTGCGTCGCCGCCATCCATCCGGGCGTTGAGGGCAACGACATCTTCAAGCTCTCCAAGAAGATCATCGGCGATGCCGGCTATGGCGATTACTATAACCATGGCTTGGGTCACGGCGTGGGCATCGACATCCATGAGCTGCCCAACTTTAACCGCAGCAAGAATATCATCGAGGTCGGCTCGGTTATCACCATGGAGCCCGGCGTCTACCTGCCCGGCGTGGGCGGCGTGCGCCTGGAGGACTACGGCGTGGTCACCGAGAACGGCTATGAGCCCTTCACCAAGACCCCGCACGACCTGCACGTTATCGACTGCTAGTTTACTTCAGTAGATAGTTTGGGGCGGGGCGTCCGGATTGATTCGGACGCCCCGCGTTCTCTTTTTATGCGCTCGCCGCAGGCGCCGTCTGCAAGTGTATAATTTCTGTCGTATGTAATTTGGACGCTTGTGCGTTCTGCCCATAACAAGAAAGGTCGCTATGCCTACCATTTCCACCGCCGACTTCAAGAACGGCCTCGGTCTCCGCATCAAGGACAAGGTCTACACCATCGTCGAGTTCCAGCATGTCAAGCCGGGCAAGGGCGGCGCGTTTGTGCGCTACAAGACCCGCGACATCAAGAGCGGCCGCGTCGTCGAGAACACTTGCAACGCCGGCACCAAGTTCGAGAGCGTCATGCTCACCACCCGTGAGTTCCAGTACCTCTACAACGATGGCACCGACTACATCTTCATGGACAACGAGTCCTATGAGCAGGTTCCCGTTCCCGAGGACATGGTGGGCGAGAACTCCAAGTGGCTGCGCGAGAACGACATCTGCCAGCTGCTCTTCGCCGACGATGAGCTCATGGGCGTGACCCCGCCGATGTTCATCGAGACCACCATCGTCCAGACCGACCCGGGCTTTAAGGGCGACACCGTCCAGGGTTCCACCAAGCCGGCCACGATCGACACCGGCGCTGTCATCCAGGTCCCCATGTACCTCAACGAGGGCGAGGTCATCAAGGTTGACACCCGCGACGGCAAGTTCGTCTCCCGCGTCTAGCAACCAACTCTTCTAGGAGGACTCATGCCCCAGGAAATCAAGATTGACGGCATCGGCATTTCGCCCGATGTTCTGACCGCCATCGTCTCGCGCGCCGTGTCCGATGTCGAGGGCATCGCCTCCGTTGGCGTCAAGGACCTTGCCACCAACCTTGTCTCCATGATGCTCTCGTCCAAGGCCCCGGCTTCTGAGCCGGCGGTCGAGGCCGAGGTCGTCGGCGACAAGCTCGCACTCACCGTGCGCGTCGTGGTGTTCTTTGGCTATCCGTTCAAGAAACTCGCCGAGGCCGTTCGCGCTGCCGTGGTCGCCGCCATCGATGCCCAGGTTGGCGTTGAGGTCGAGCGCGTTGACGTTTGCATCGACGGCCTCGTTTTCCCCAAGGAGTAACCTTTGAGCCTTAAGGTTTATCGCGGGCGTACGCTTGCCCGCAGTCAGGCGCTGCAGCTGCTGTTCCAGGCCGAGGCCACGGACAGCCCGCTCGAGCGCGTCCTCGAGGGTGATTTCCTGATCTCGAAGGGTCCCCTCGATCCCTATGCGCTGAAGCTGTGCCGAGGTGCCTACGAGCATATCGACCGCATCGACTGTGCTCTGCGCTCCGTTGCCAAGAACTGGGATCTTATGCGCATGCCCGGCGCCGACCGCAACCTGCTGCGTATCGCCGTTTACGAGATGCGTTTCCTCACCGACGAGGAGGTCTCGGACGCCATCGTGATCAACGAGGCCGTTGAGCTTGCCAAGGCCTATGGCACCGACCAGTCCGCGTCGTTCGTCAACGGCGTGCTGGGTAAGATCGCTCGCAGCGAGGAGCTGCCGGGCGAGGACCTATACCAGGAGCTGCTGGCCGAGGATCGCGCTCGCGAGGAGGCACAGGCTGCCGAGGCTGCCGCAAAGGTTGCGGTTGCTCAGGCCGAGGCCGGCGTTCTCGACGAGGACGCTGAGGTCGCCGAGGCCGAGACCGGTACCGTCGAGGAGTAGCCATGCCAGAGGGTTCCGTCCGCAACTTCGACGAGATTTCGGACCGCTTGGACCAGATCATCGCTACCGTTCGCTCCAAGGATACGTCCTTGGAGCGTTCGCTCGATCTGTTTGACGAGGCGATTGAGCTGGGCTCCCGTGCGGTCGACATGGTCGATAAGTTTGAGCTGACGCCGCGTGAGGCCGACAAGCTCGAGCAGGAATACGATGAGGATGCGGCAAACGAATCCCAGGATAGCTAGGCCGCATCTCCGGATACGAATGGTTGATGGCATTCATGAAACGCGTGCGTCTTGATGACGAACTGATTTCACAGGGCATCTGCGCCGATCGCGCGGATGCCCTTCGCACTCTTATGGCTGGCTTGGTCTCGAGTGGCGGCGAGCGCTTGACTTCGCCGGGCCTTAAGGTGACCCCGGGCCTGCCGTTGCACGTGAAGGGGCGCATTCCCTATGTTGGCCGCGGCGGTCTTAAGCTCGAAGGCGCGCTTGATACGTTTGGTATCAATCCGACGGGCCTTGCCTGTCTGGATGTGGGCTGCTCTACCGGCGGCTTTACCGATTGCCTGCTCAAGCGCGGAGCTGCGACCGTTGTCTCGGTGGACGTTGGTCGCGCCCAGTTCGATTGGTCGTTACGTCAGGACGATCGCGTGACGCTGCATGAGCGCACAAACGTGACGCAGCTGCCTGAGCTTGGCTATGCCGGCGCCATCGACCTGGCTGTGTGTGATGTCTCGTTTACCAGCATCGCGAACATTATCGATGCGGTGCTGGCGTGCCTGGCGCCTACGGGTGCATTCTGCACGCTTGTAAAGCCGCAGTTTGAGGCTCCGGCGGCGCTGGTGGGTGAGGGCGGCATTGTGACCGATCCCGCCGTGCGCCGCGATACACTCGTTGCGGCAGTTGAACTCTTTGCTGCCAAGGGGCTGTTCCCGGTCGATGTGTGCGTGTCGCCCATTCATGGTGCCAAGGGAAACGTTGAGTTTTTCCTGTACGGCACGAGATTTGAATCTGGCGACCGCTCGCAAGACGTGCTGCAATCCCAGGTATCGGTTTTGAGCGAGAAAGCTGCAACGCTATGAAGGTCTTTCTGGTTCCCAATTACTACAAGCAAGAGGCGGTCGAGAGCGGCCTGATGCTCGAGCTTTGGCTGACGCGCCAGGGCTATGAGGTCGCATGGGCTGCCGACCAGCGATCGAAGATTCAAAGCACGCCTGATATCGACGGCTCCGATCTGGTTATTACGCTCGGCGGCGACGGTACGTTGCTGCGCGCTGCCCGCATCCTCAACCATCGCGAGATTCCTATCCTCGGTCTTTCCTATGGTCACCTGGGCTTTTTAACTGCTGCGAGTCCCGAGGAGCGCGACATTCTGCAGGTCGTGAGCGACGCCCTGTCCGGCGAGCTGCATGTGAGCCGTCGCGCTACCATCGCCGCGGATATCGTGTCCGTGCGCGAAGACGGTACGAAGGATGTCGTGCGCACCTTCGCCCTCAACGACATGGCGCTTACCCGCGGTCCGCTGTCCGATATGGTCGAGTTCGACATCACGGTGTCCGGCCATCATATCGACCGCCTACGCGGTGACGGTGTCGTCGTTTCGACGGCGACTGGTTCTACGGGTTACGCGCTCAGTGCCGGTGGCCCCATCGTGAGCCCCGACTATACGGGCATGGTCTGCGTTCCCATTGCGCCGCACACCATTCAGGCCCGTGCCTTCTTGACTTCGCCGAGTGATGTCGTCGAAATCTTTATGTCCGATGATCGCCCGAGTGTTCCGGCGATTGCTATCGATGGACAGTTTATTACCTGCGATGGCACCGTTGAGAGCGTGGCTGTGCGCCGCGGGCCCGGAGATGTGCTGCTCCTCGATTACGGCCCCGAGAGCTTCTATAACTCGGTGAGCCGCGTTTTCTACGGAGTCCGTCATGATCGATGAGCTGCAGGTTTCTAACATTGCACTCATTCGCGAGGCGACGCTGGTGCCGAGTGCCGGTCTGACTGTCCTGACCGGCGAGACCGGCGCCGGCAAGACCGCGCTGCTCTCGGCCCTCAAGCTTATTTTGGGTGAGCGCGCGGATTCGTCGACGGTGCGCGAGGGCGAGGCACTGGCGAGCGTCGAGGCGCGGCTGTTTGACGGCCCGCACGACACGGAAGGCTTCACGGTCCAGCGCAGCCTTTCTGCCGAGGGTCGCAGCCGCGTGAAGATTGACGGCCGCATCGCCAGTGTGCGCGAGCTTTCGGAGCGCGTCGGTGTGATGATGGATCTGTGCGGCCAGCACGAGCACCAGCGCTTGCTCGATCCGGCGCATCACGTTGCGATGGTCGATGCATGGGCAGGGCGCCCGGCACTCGAGGCGCTGGATGCGTACCGCGCCTGCTTTAAAGCCTCGCGCGCTGCCGCCAAGGAGGTTCGACGTGTCGAAGAGGCCTCGCGTGCGCAGGGGAGCCGCGTCGAGGAGGCGCGCTTTGCCCTCGAGCGCATCGGCGAGGTCGACCCCAAGCCGGGTGAGTATGAGGAACTCGAGAAGCTGCTGCCGCGCTCCGAACATGCCGAGGTACTGGTTGCCACGGCTAACGATGCCCATGCATCGCTTGCCGCCGAAGGGGGAGCGCTCGATGCCGTGAACAGCGCCGTGGCAGAGCTTTCCCGAATGGCTACCGTCGATCGCAAACTCGGCGACATTGCCGATGCACTATCGGATGCCTGTATCTCCCTTGAGGATTGCGCGAACGAGCTTCGTGCCTATCGCGATGGCATCGCCTTCGACCCGCGCGAGCTCGCTCGCATGCGTGAGCGGTATTCCGACCTCAAGGGTCTGTTGCGTCAGTGGGGTCCCACTATGGACGATGTTTTTGCCATGCGCGATCGCTCGCAAGAGCTGTTGTCGCTGGTAGACGATGGTGATGAGCAGATCAAGAAGGCGCGTGAAGCGCTTGGCGCAGCAGAGCATGAACTGTTCGCCGCCGCCAAGGCGCTTAAGCGTGCACGCAATACGGCGGCTCCGCGCTTCTGCCACGAGGTGGGCCGCCAGATGGCTCGCCTGGAGATGGGCAGCGCCGAGCTCGTCTGGGAGTCGCGTGATCTTCCCCGTGCTGAGTGGACGCCCGTTGGTCCTTCGAGCTACGAGCTGCTATACCGCAGCGGTGCCGGTTTGACGCCGCGCCCCCTGCGTCGAATTGCGTCGGGCGGCGAGCTCAGCCGCGTCATGCTGGCAAGTAAGGTTGTCCTCGGTAACGCGGACGGTGTCGATACGCTGGTGTTTGACGAGGTCGATGCTGGTGTCGGTGGCTCCACGGCGCGTGCGCTCGCGGGCGTGCTGGCAGATCTCGCCGCTACGCATCAGGTGATTGTCGTAACCCACTTGGCGCAGGTCGCCGTCATGGCTGACAAGCATTATGTCGTCAGCAAGGAACCGGGCGATGTTCCCCAGACGCATTTGGGCGAGGTAACCGGCGAAGCGCGTACTGCCGAGATCGCCCGCATGTTGAGCGGCGATCAGTCCGAGGCAAGCTTGGCCCACGCAAAGCAGATGCTCGAAGAAGCTCGAGGTTAGGTCGTATCAGCGGTGTTGGTGGGACAAAATAGACTGAAATTTTTGTCCCACTACGCGTTTTACTCCACAACCTTATCCGGCTGGATGAGCTCCTCGTAGTAGCTGAT
This sequence comes from uncultured Collinsella sp., assembly GCA_902494935.1. Classification (GTDB taxonomy): domain Bacteria; phylum Actinomycetota; class Coriobacteriia; order Coriobacteriales; family Coriobacteriaceae; genus Collinsella. The sequence continues at coordinate 1,823 of CABUVH010000074.1, read as the reverse complement.
ATGCTCACGCGCGTCTTTAATTTCGGGCAGCAGGAAGTTGTAGATGACTTCGATGATCATCGTGGCGCTGATCTTGGAGAACGCGAAGTCACCCGTTGTCAGCAACGCTTCGTGATTGACGGTATTAAAGGTGTAGTCGGCGAGGCGCGCAAGTGGGGATTTGCTGTCACTGCTGATGACGACTACGGTTGCGCCGCAGTTGCGAGCCGCTTTTGCCATGCGATTCAGTCGGCGCGATTTGCCAGAGTTTGAGATGAGCACGATGACGTCACCCGGGCGTAACGTGAGCGCAAAGCCGATTGATGTCTCGCTAATGGTGCTCGCCATGCAGCGCAGGCCCAGCTGCGAAAACTTAAACGTCGCATCGAGCGCGACCGCGTTCGTATTGCCCACAGCTGCAAACTCAATAACCCCTGCATGCTTAAAGGCATGCACAACAGCCGCCAGCGTATCGTGGTCGATTCCGTCGATGGTCGCATTAAGCTCGCTTACCTTGGCAGCCAGGATGTTCTTGAGGCTCTGCTCCATATTGTCGAGCGAGACCTCGTCGGTCAGGCCCTCGTTGCGCTGGCTTTCCAAATCCCTCGCCAACGAAAACTGAAAGCTGCGGAAGCTACCAAAGCCCAGCTTGCGGCAGAAGCGCGAAACGGTCGCTTCGGACGTGGCAGCGGCGCGCGAGAGCTGAGCCGCCGTGAGGCGTGGCGCCTCGGACTGGTGCTCCAATATATAGTCGACAATGCGCTGCTCGGACTCGCTGTATCCCTGATGGGTACTAATGAGGGAAAGTGCGCTCTTGCTACTATCGGTCATGGATGGCTCCTGGTTGGCATGAAAATCTAACTCGATTTGCAATGCCATAGTATACGGGCATTTTCAATTACAAGATACACCTTGCTGTTTCAAGTGTTGATGGTAAACTTTCACCTACCGTTTACGGTTATGAAAGAACCTTTCACCGGAGAATTGCACCTTGTCTCTTCTCACGCGGACGGTAGGTTGGTATCTTTCAGTTGTGGAAAAACGCGCATTGAAGCGCGTGTAGGGGAGCGCCCGCGGGCGCTGTACTCAAGAAGGAGGGACACATGGCTAAGTTTGACATCATCGCCGCGACCGGTTGCCCGACCGGCATTGCGCACACCTTCATGGCTAAGGAGGCGCTGGAGAAGGCAGCTGCCGAGCGCGGTCTGACCATTAAGGTCGAGACTCATGGCCAGGTCGGTGTCGAGAACGAGCTCACCAAGAGTGAGATCGCTGGTGCCAAGGCCGTCGTCGTCGCAGCCGACAAGGATGTCCAGGCTGAGCGTTTCGCCGGTAAGCCCATGGTTTCCGTTGGTGTTTCCAAGGCCCTGTCCGTTGAAGCCGCCGGTAAGCTGATTGACCGCGCGCTCGCCGCCAAGGGTGACGACACGGTTGCAGCTGCTGCCGATATCGAGGATGAGGTCGAGGAGAAGGAGTCCATCGGCCACATCATCTACAAGCACCTCATGAACGGCGTCAGCCACATGCTGGTCTTCGTTGTTGCTGGTGGTGTTCTGACCGCTGTCTCGTTCCTGTGGGGCATTACGTCCTTCGATTCGACGGCGTCTGACTACAACAGCTTTGCTGCGATGCTCAAGATCATCGGCGGCATCGCCATGAACCTTATGGTTCCGGTGCTTTCCGCCTACATCGCCGAATCCATCGGCAAGCGCCCGGCGCTCGTCCCCGGCTTTGTTGCCGGTATGATCGCCATCCAGGGCCTGCCTGTTAACGCCGAGACCGGCATGATCGATGCCGGTGGCGCCGGCGTGGGCTTCGGCTTCCTGGGCGGCATCGTCGGCGGC
>CABUVH010000073.1 GCA_902494935.1 uncultured Collinsella sp. | reverse complement strand
GCTCGGTCAGGTCCTGGCTCGCACGAAGAGCACATTAAGTGCTCTTCGGCTCGTGCGGAATCTACGAAAACCAAGCAGGCGGACACGCCTTAGGTATCGATTACTTCAGTCTGAAGGTACTAACTTGACAATCTCACAGAATAGCACAGGCATACCTGCCGAAAAGGGACAGGTTTATTTTGGTAGGTTTTATCAGGGGAAACGACATTTGCCCATATAAAACCGACCAAAATAAACCTGTCCCTAAATGGCAGGCCCCGCGGTGGTTGCCGCGGGGCATGGATTCAAGCTATTTAACCGTAGATGCGTTGGGGCTGCTCTTCGCCCTTTACGGAGGCTTCGGTCACGATGACCTTGGAAACACCCTCCTCGCTGGGGAGGTCGAACATCGTCTGCTGCAGCACGTCCTCGCAGATGGAGCGCAGGCCGCGGGCGCCGGTCTTGCGGGCAAGCGCCATGCGGGCGATCTCGTGCAGGGCGGCATCCTCAAACTCAAGCTCAACGTCCTCGAGCTGGAACATCTTACGGTACTGACGCACCACGGCGTTCTTGGGCTCGGTCAGAATCGACACCAGGTCGTCCTCGTCGAGCGCCTGTGTCTGGGTGACGACGGGCGTACGTCCCACAAACTCGGGGATCATGCCAAAGGCGTTGAGGTCCTGCGGGAGTACCTGACGCAGCAGGTCGTTCTCGTCGACCGAGGTGGGGCCGGCGATCTCGGAGTTAAAGCCCACGCCCTTGTTGCCCACGCGGTCGGCGATGATCTTGTCCAGACCCACAAAGGCACCACCGCAGATGAACAGGATGTTGGTCGTGTCGATCTGCAGCAGCTCCTGCTGGGGATGCTTGCGGCCGCCGGTGGGCGGAACGCTTGCCACCGTGCCCTCAAGAATCTTAAGCAGCGCCTGCTGAACGCCTTCGCCCGAAACATCGCGGGTAATGGAGAGGTTCTCGGCCTTGCGGGCGATCTTGTCGATCTCGTCCACGTAGATAATGCCAACCTGCGCGCGCTCAATGTCGCCATCGGCGGCATTGATGAGCTTGAGCAGGATGTTCTCCACGTCCTCGCCCACGTAACCGGCCTCGGTGAGCGCCGTGGCGTCGGCGATGGCAAACGGCACCTCGAGGATGCGCGCAAGCGTCTGGGCGAGCAGCGTCTTACCGGTACCGGTGGGACCGAGCAGCAAAATGTTGGACTTGGCGAGCTCCACCTCGTCCATATCATCGTCGAGCTGCGAATCCAAGCCGTCGCCAAAGGCCGAAAGCGCAGCACCGCCCTCGATCACGCGGCGGTAATGGTTGTACACGGCAACCGACATGGCGCGCTTGGCGTCCTCCTGGCCCATGACATAGGCCGAAAGCTCGTCATAGATCTCATGCGGCGTCGGCACATGCGTAATGACCTGACGGGCGTCGTCCTCGAGCTCAAAGCCCTCGGCCTCGGGATCCACGGCAGGCTGCCCGGCAGCCTGGCCGTGATCGTTGAGGAAGCCCGGCAGCTTGCCGTTGCGGGCCGCGTCCATAAAGTCCGAAGCCAGCGACTCCTCCAGGATCTCGGAGCAGGCGGCGACGCACTCGTCGCAGATAAAGATGTTGGTAGGGCCCTTTACAAGGCGGCGAACCTGCCCCTGCTCTTTTCCGCAGAAGGAGCAGCGGATGGGATTGCCGTTCTCGTCGAAGTTGTCCTGCATGTTACCGGCCATCCTAGGCGTCCTTCGCAGCGAGGTCGCGCGAGGTGACGATACGGTCGATCAGGCCGTAGTCGAGGGCCTCGGCAGCGGTCAGGTAGTTGTCGCGCTCGGTATCAGCCTGGACCTTCTCGATGGGCTGGCCCGAGGCGTCGGACAGGATCTGGTTGAGCTCGCGACGGGTCTTCTTGATCTCCTCGGCCACAATCTCGATCTCGGTCTGCTGGCCCTGGGCACCGCCGCTGGGCTGGTGAATCATGACCTTGGAGTGCGGCAGGCAGAAGCGCTTGCCCTTGGCGCCGGCCGAAAGCAGCACGGCGGCCATAGACGCGGCCATGCCGACGCAGATGGTGGAGACCTGCGGCTTAATGAAGTTCATGGTGTCCAGAATAGCCAGGCCGGAGTAGACCTCGCCACCGGGCGAATTGATGTAAAGCGAGATATCCTTCTCGGCATCCTGGCTCTCAAGATGCAGCAGCTGGGCAACGACCAGGTTGGCGCTGACGGAGTTAATCTCCTCGCCCAAGAAGATGATGCGGTCGTTGAGCAGGCGCGAATAGATATCGTAGCTGCGCTCGCCGCGCGGCGTCTGCTCGATAACGTATGGCACGAGGGCGGAATCGAACTTAGCGATCATACGCATCTCCATTTCTCTCTTACGGACCAAATTGGTTCTAGATAAACGTACGGTGCCCGCATGCTATGCATTGGCTGGCACCGTACGAAGCAACCGGATAACCGGTGTATAACTTTACCCCATCACGGGCGCAGGCATGCGCTCGCGGGCAAGGTGGCGAGAATTACTCGGCGTCCTTGGCGGTCTCGTCGACCTCGGTCACCTTGGCGTTCTCGACCAGGTGGTCGACGGCCTTGGAGCGACGGATGGACTCACGGACGGCAGGCATGCGGCCATCGGCGATGAACTCGGCCTTGGAAGCCTCGACGTCCTTGACGCCGGCCTTCTCGAACTCGGCGTTGATGTCGTCCTCGGTGACCTCAATCTTGAGCTCGCGGGCAAGGGCGTCGAGAGCCAGGGACTCACGGGCAACGTCGTTGGCCTGCTTGTGCAGGTCACCGATGAACTGCTCCATGGTCAGGCCGGAAGCGGGCAGCCAGGTGTCCAGCGTCATGCCGCGGGCAGCGAGGTTGGACAGGAAGTTCTGGCCAAGCTCCTCAAAGACGGACTGCTCGTAGTCGGCGTCCATCTCGTCGAGCTGCAGGCGCTCGGCGAGAGCGGAGACGCAACGGTTCTCCTTCTCGGCCGGGAGGCGGGAAGCCTTGTCCTGCTCGATCTCGAGCTTGATGGCGTCGCGCATGGCGTCGATGCTGTCGAAGCCAAAGTCGGACTTGACGAGCTCGTCGGTGAGCTCGGGGGTGTTGCGGACCTTGATGCCCTTGACGGTGACCTCGACGGTGTGGGTCTCGGCCTCCTCGCCCTCCTCGACCTCGTCGGTCCAGGTGACGGTCTTGACGTCGTCAACATTGGCGCCGATCAGGGCCTCGTTGAACTCCTTGGGGTTGCTGTCACTACCGGCGATGAGCATGCGGCCCTCAGCGGCGAAGTTGTCGGCATTCTCGACGGCCTTGAGGTCGACGGTGACGTAGTCCTCGGCCTCGACGGCGCGGCCCTCGACGTCCTCGAAGGTGGCACGGTAGTTGAGGAGCATCTCGACCTGGTTGTTGATCTCGGACTCGGTGACCTCCGCAGGGGGCATCTCGATCTCGACAGCGTCGAAGGAGGAGAGCTCAGCAGCGGGACGCAGGGAGAACTCGACGGTGTAGGTGTAGTCCTCGTGATCCTTGGCGAGGTCGAGGTCCTTGTAGTCACCGTTCTTGGTGGGGACGATGTCCAGCTCGTTGAGGACGGCGGGCTCGTTGGCGGCGATCAGGTCGTTGGTGGCCTGAGCGAGAGTAGCCTCGGCGCCAAGAGCGGAGTCGATGACCGGACGGGGAGCCTTGCCGGCGCGGAAGCCCGGGAAGCGGTACTTCTTGGCGGTGTCCTTGTAGGCCTTCTTGATCGCGGCGTCGACGTCGGCGGCCGGGATGGTGACCGTAGCGGTGAGCTTGGCGTCCTTGACGTCAGAAGCGGTGATGTTCAACACGTTCCTCCTCATACTGCCCAGCTTATCTGAGGTGCTGGTACCTTTATGCAACAAGCGTCGCGAGGGCATAAGCCGACGCGGGTGCGTTGGTGCGGGCGAAAGGACTCGAACCTTCACGGGAATCCCACCAGAACCTAAATCTGGCGCGTCTACCAATTCCGCCACGCCCGCATGAGCGCACAGACTAGGAATGATAGCAGATACGAACGGCAAGCGCACGCACACCTTTTACAAGCTCACGACCTCACCACGAGTGCAAAAGGCGGGACGAGTTGCCCCGCCCCGCCAATTACGACTTGTTCGCCGACCCGCTACTCCCCCAGCAGGGCCTTCTCGGGCGTGATGGGCAGTGAGCGAACCTGATGGCCGGTGGCGTGCGCCACGGCCGAGGCCACGGCGGCGAGCGGCGTGTTGATGACGACCTCGCCGATCGACTTGGCGCCAAACGGGCCCGTCGGCTCGTAGCTCGGCTCAAAGGCCACGCGAATGCTGCCGATATCCAGGCGCGTGGGCAGCTTGTAGCTCATAAAGTTGCCGGTGCGCAGGCGGCCGCGGTCATCGTGCTCGACAATCTCATAGAGCGCGTGGCCGATACCCTGGGCAATGCCGCCCTCGGCCTGGACGCGCGCGAGCGCCTCGTTGATAACGGTGCCGCAGTCCACAGCCGCCACGTAGTCCACCACGGTCACCTTGCCGGTGGCCTTGTCGACCTCGACCTCGGCAATGCCGGCCATAAACGGCGGAGGCGAAACGGGCAGGCAGGCAGAGGCATGCGAGGTGAGCGCGTCGCCGCCCGCGATGTTCTTTACGCACAGGTTGGCAAAGTCGCGCAGCGTGAGGTAGCGGTTCTGCTCGCGCGCGGCACGTTCGTCGGACAGGCGCACGTACTGGCCATCGAAGACCACGTCGGCGGCGTCCACGTCCCACATCTGGGCGGCCTTGGCGCAGATCTTCTCGCGCAGCTCGGTCGCGGCGTTCTTGGCTGCCAGGCCCGTCACGTACGTGCCCGAGCTCGCGTACGAGCCGGCGTCGAACGGCGACACGTCGGTGTCCACGCCGCGCACCACGATCAGCGAACTCTCCACGCCCAGCTCCTCGGCGGCAATCTGCGCCAGGATCGTGTCGACGCCCATGCCGTTATCGGTGGCGCCGGTGCCGATGGTAATGAAGCCATCTTCCTCCAGGCGCATGTCGATGCCGGCGATATCCACGTTGGAAATGCCCGAGCCCTGCATGGTGAGCGCGCAGCCCAGGGCGCGCACGCGGTCGCCCAGGTCGACGGCCAGCGGCTTGTCGCGCCAACCGATCATGTCCATCGCGCGCAGCAGGCAGCGGTCGAGTGCGCAGGCGTTGAGCTTCTCGTTGTAGTACTGCGGCATGACCTCGCCCTCGCGCACCATGTTCTTAAGGCGCAGGTCGGCGGGGTCCATGTGCAGCATGTCGGCGAGCTCGTTGACGGCGCTCTCCACGGCAAACTGGCCCTGGGTGGCACCATAGCCGCGATACGCGCCGCCGCGGTTGGTGTTGGTGTAGACGGCGTCCCACCTAAAGCGGCTCGCCTTTACGTGGTTGTAGATGGGCAGGCTCTTATGACCCGAAAGGCCGATCGTCGTGGTGGCGTGCTCGCCGTACGCGCCGGCGTTGGACAGCGTATGCAGGTCGATGGCTGTAATGGTGCCGTCGTTCATGGCGCCCATCTTAACGGTCATCTGCATCTGGTGGCGCGAGTTGCCCGCGGTGATGGTCTCCTCGCGGGTGTAGCAGCAGTAGCTCGGACGGCCGGTCTGCTGGGTAACGAATGCCACGAAGATCTCACAGCAGCCCGTCTGCTTGGAGCCAAAGCCGCCGCCGATGCGCGGCTTAATGACCTGCACCTGCGACTGCGGAATGTCGAGCGACTGCGCGACCATGCGGCGCACGTGGAAAGGCACCTGCGTGGAGGTGGTCACCGAGATGCGGCCGAACGCGTCGGTCGTCGCGAAGGCGCGGAAGGTCTCCATGGGCGCGGTCTGCGTGGCCTGGCTGGTGTAAGTGCGCTCAAAGACGATGTCGCTCTGGGCGAAGGCCTCGTCCAGATCGCCAAAATCACTGGTACCGCTGCACACCAGATTGCGAGCAACGTCGCCGCCCTGCGGGAACATAAAGGTCACGTCGCCCTCGGGGTGTACCACGATGTCGTTATCGAGCGCCTGGGTAAAGTCGAGCAGGGGCTCGAGTACCTCGTAGTCGACCTTGATGAGCTTGAGTGCCTTATCGGCGGCCTCCTCGGTCTCGGCGGCGACGATCGCCACCTCCTCGTTTTGGTAGCGCACCAGGTTCTCGAGGATCAGGCGGTCGTAGGGACTAGGCTGCGGATAGCTCTGGCCGGCGATGGTAAAGCGGCGCTTGGGCACGTCCTCGTAGGTGTAGACACCCACCACGCCGGGCACCTTCAGGGCGCGCGAGGTGTCGATGGAGCGGATCTTGGCGCGAGCATACGGGCTGCGCTTGAGTTTGACGATGAGCGCGCCGGCGGGCACCATATCGCCCGTGTAGACGGGACGGCCCTCGAGCAGAGCCTTCGAATCCTTCTTGGGCTGCTTGTGGGTGATTTGCTTGTACGAGACGCCGTCGCAGCTGGTGTCGTTGACCGGCAGCTCGGGCATCTCAAAGCCCACCTGCACGCCGGACTCGTTGAGGAAGCGGACGATGGCGCGCAGCTGGCTCTCGTAGCCGCTGCAACGGCACAGGTTGCCGGCGAGCTGGCGCGAGAGCTCCTCGCGCGTTGCGACGAGGCTCGGATCCTCCTTGGCGGCGCGGGCGAGCGCCAGCACGTTCATGATGAGGCCGGGGGCGCAAAAACCGCACTGCTCAGCGCCTTCGGCAGCCATTGCACGGGCCAGTGCCTCGGACTCGACCTTAAGGCCCTCAAGCGTGGTGATGGTGTGTCCCTCAACACGGGCGGCGGGAACCGAGCAGCTCAGCACCGGGTCGCCGTCGAGCCACACCGTGCACAGGCCGCAGTTGGTGGTTTCGCAGGCACAGCGCACCGACGCGCAACCCTGCTCGCGCAGCAGCGCGAAGAGCATGGTGTCGGGGGCAATCTGAACCTTGACCTTACGGCCGTTGAGCGTAAAGGAAAGATCGATGAGTTTGGCAGCCATTAGCGCACCTCGCTAGAATCGACGCCGGGCACGCGGCGGCAGGAATACTCGTCCGTGGCAAACTTAGGCACTTGCACGGTCTCGAGCTCGCGGGCAAGCGCGGCCGAAAGCTCAATGCCGGCGGCGCGGCGCACGGCCTGCACGGCAAGCGGGGCCGAGATGCAGCGGCGGTAGTCGGCCGAGCCCCACAGGTTGGTGCCGTAGCTCAGGGCACGCACGGATGCGGCTAGGGCGCGCAGCTCGTCCTCGGAAGGCTGCTCGTTCACCAGGCCGCATGCCTCGCCCTGCAGCAGGGTCGAGCGCAGCGGACGGGCACCCACGGTGACGTGCCAGGAGTTGTCCCACCAAGCAGCAGTGACATTAAGCGAGGGGAAGTCGGTCGCGGCCTTGCGCACGGCCTCATAGCTCGCGCGGTAGTCGTGCTTAACGACCACGACGTGCTCGATCACGTCGCGAACGTAGCCCATCCGCACGAACTCCGCGAGCGGCACGCGGCCGGCACCCGTCAGCTCAACATACGAATCGAGCGCCAGGAAGGCCGAGAGCACGTCCGAGAAACCAAAACGGCCGTAGATGCTGCCGCCTACCGTGGCGGTGTTGCGCAGCTGCACACCCACGATGTCATGGACGGCAAACTCAAAAACATTGTTGACAAGCGCGTTGAGCTCGGCATGGCGCTCGAGCTGGCGCAGGGTGCACATGGCACCGATGCGAAACTCGGTCTCGGTCTCCTCGATCTGATCGAGTCCGCAGGCCGAAAGGTCAATCGCCGTCGCCACACGACGCGAACCCAGGCGCATCCAGATGCCGCCGCCCACAATCTTGTTGTTGCGGTTCTTCTGTAAGAGCTCATAGGCTTCGGCCGCGTTTCCAACACGGACGTAGGAACCGAACTTGAGCACGTTCTCCCCCATCTCTCCACTTGTCCAGTACTTTTAAGTGTACCAAACGAGGGGCCGCAACTCATGCCGAGACAAAATGATCCGTTTTCCTCCGTCCCCTTTGGATCAAAAAAGGCTCCCGGCGTTGAGCCGAGAGCCTCATCACATGCTATGTCAGGCAGGGATTAGCAGACACCCTGGGCGAGCATGGCATCGGCGACCTTCAGGAAGCCGGCGATGTTGGCGCCCATGACAAAGTTGCCCTCCTGGCCATACTCCTTGGCGGTGTCGTCCACGTTGTGGAACATGCCGCGCATGAGCTGCTCGAGCTTGCCGTCGACCTCCTCGAAGGTCCAGGACAGGTGCTCGGCATTCTGGCTCATCTCCAGGCCGGATACGAGTACGCCGCCGGCGTTGGCAGCCTTGCCGGGCATAAAGGCGACGCCGTTCTCCTGGAAGTAGGTCGTGGCCTCGATGGTCGTAGGCATGTTCGCGCCCTCGCCGACCACCGTGCAGCCGTTGGCGACGAGCGCCTGGGCGTCCTCGAGCAGCAGCGTGTTCTCGCGAGCGCAGGGCAGCGCGATATCGCAGGGAAGCTGCCACACGCCGCGGCCGTCGCCCTCGTGCCACACGGCGCTGGGCCTCTCGTCAACGTACATAGCGAGCGTAACGCCCTTGTCGTGGCCAGAGCGCTTCTTGTTGTAGATGAGCTCGAGCACGGTGTAGTCGATGCCGTCGGGATCCTCGACCCAGCCGTGGGTATCGGAGCAGGCGAGCACCTTGCCGCCGAGCTGAGTGACCTTCTGGACCGCGTAGATAGCGACGTTGCCGGAGCCGTGAACGACGACGTTCTTGCCCTCGAAGGAGTCGCCGCGGCTCTTGAGGTACTCGTCCACAAAGTAGGCCAGACCGTAACCGGTGGCCTCGGTACGGGCGAGCGAGCCGCCAAAGGAGAGGCCCTTGCCGGTGAGGACGCCGGTCCACTCGTTGGTCAGGCGCTTGTACTGACCGAACAGGTAGGCAACCTCGCGGCCGCCAACGCCCAGGTCGCCGGCGGGAACGTCGGTGTTGGGGCCGATGTGGCGATAGAGCTCGGTCATGAAGGACTGGCAGAAGTGCATGATCTCGTTGTTGGACTTACCCTTGGGGTCAAAGTCGGAGCCGCCCTTGCCGCCGCCCATGGGAAGGGTGGTCAGGCTGTTCTTGAGGATCTGCTCCAGGCCCAGGAACTTGAGCATGCCCAGGGTGACCGTCGGGTTAAAGCGCAGGCCGCCCTTGTAGGGTCCAATGGCAGAGTTGAACTCGACGCGGTAGCCGCGGTTGACCTGGACCTTGCCCTGGTCGTCGACCCAGGGGACACGGAACATGACGATGCGCTCGGGCTCGACGAGGCGCTCCAGCAGGGCGGCCTCCTCGTACTCGGGGTGGGCGTCGAGCGCCGGCTGGATGGTGCCGAGAATCTCAGTCGCGGCCTGGATGAACTCAGGCTGCTCGGGATAGCGGGCCTTGAGCTCTTCGAGAACTTTCTGCGTGTAGCTCATGCTTCCTCCAATTGATGGAAAAGAAAGGTGTCGTTCGCGGCGCCCCATGCGCCGCGAGCTTTATCGAGTATGGATAATATCGCACTGTTGCAGCAAAGTTTCGCATAAGCCGACAAGCAGATGTTTCGTTTTGATTACGATGCAGGTAGAAGCGTTTTTGAGCGCTCGAGGTACAAATCGCGTGTTTCGAAGCTGTTTCGTCCACATGTTCCAAACCACCACATTGGGGACAGGCACCTTTGTGGAGGTGTTGGTGGTTAGAGGACGAGCTGATGGTAGTCGGCAGGGGTTATGCGGCCCTCAGTGG
>CABUVH010000072.1 GCA_902494935.1 uncultured Collinsella sp. | reverse complement strand
TCGATTGATTAATTTGCCCCACGGCCGTGCTCACTGGGCGAATTGGCTGCGGTAGAGTTCGGCGTAGAAGCCGCCTTCCGCCAGCAGCTCGTCGTGCGTGCCGCGCTCGATAATCTCGCCGTCGCGCATGACCAGGATGCAATCGGCGTTGCGGATCGTCGACAGGCGGTGTGCCACGACAAAGCTCGTGCGGCCAGCCATGAGCTCGTCGAATGCCGCCTGCACCTGCAGCTCGGTACGCGTATCGATGCTCGACGTTGCCTCGTCCAGCAGCAGAATCGCCGGATCGGTGAGCATGACGCGCGCGATGCACAGCAGCTGTTTTTGACCCTGGCTAAACGTGCCGCCGTCCTCGCCGATCACCGTATCGTAGCCGCCTGGCAGCTGCACGATAAACTTATGCGCATGAGCGCGCTTGGCGGCCTCGACGATCTGCTCGCGCGTGGCATCGGGGCAACCGTAAGCGATGTTTTCGGCCACCGTGCCCTCGAACAGCCAGGTGTCCTGCAGCACCATGCCAAAGGCGCGGCGCAGGCTCGCACGCGTGTAGTCACGCGAGGAGCGGCCATCGACCACGATGCGCCCGGCATCGATATCGTAAAAGCGCAGCAGCAGGTTGATGAGCGTCGTCTTGCCACAGCCCGTGGGGCCGACGAGGGCATAGCGCATACCGGGCTTGGCATCGATGCAGATATCCTGCAGCAGTTTGCGGTCGGGCACATAACTAAAGTCCACATGCTCAAACGAAACCTCGCCCTTCGGGGCAGCGAGCTCAATGGCATCCACAGCGTCGGGCTCCTGCTCGCGCGCATCGAGCAGCGCAAACATGCGGCGCGCCGAGGCGTACGCGGTCTGGATCTGCGTAATGACGTTGGTGACCTCGTTGAACGGCTTAGTGTACTGGTTGGCGTAGGACAGGAAGATCTGCACGCCGCCCACCGTGAGCGCCGCGGGCACGCCCGTGATCACGCCCGCGCAGCCGATCACAGCGACCACGGCGTAGATGATGTTATTGATGAAGCGCGTACCGGGGTTAGAAAGCGAACCCATAAACTGCGCGCGCTCGCCCGCGGTGTAGAGCTCGGCGTTGAGCGCGTCGAAGCGCGCTTGGGCGTTCGGGCCGTAGGCGAAAGCGTCCACGAGCTTTTGCTCACCCACATACTCCTCGATATGACCGCCGAGTTGGCCCTGGATGCGCTGTTGAGCAGTGAAGCTCTTATTGGAAAGCTTGGCGATGGCGCCGGCCGCAAAGATGGAAAGCGGCGTGACGAGCACCACCACGAGCGTCATGGTCAGGTTGATGGAGAGCATAAACGCGAGCGTGCCCACGATGGTGATGACGCCGGTGAAGAGCTGCGTAAAGCCCTGCAGCAGGCCGTCACCCACCTGATCGACGTCGTTGACCACGCGGCTCATGAGGTCGCCGTGGGCATGGCCGTCGATAAAGCTAAGCGGCATGCGGCTGAGCTTGTCGCTCGCCTCCACGCGCATGTCGCGCACCGTCTCGTAGGACAGACGGTTGACGCAGTAGCCCTGCAGCCACTGAAAGGCCGCCGCGCCCACCACGACAATCGCGAGCTTGGTAACGAGCGGCAGCAGCGACCCGAAGTCCACCTGCCCGGCGGTAACGATGAGGTCGATGCCCTCGCCAATGAGGATGGGCGTATAGAGCTGCAAGATCACCGAGATGGCGGCGCTCACAAACGACGCCGTAAACGAAATGCGATGCGGGCGGACGTAGCCCAGCAGGCGGCGAGTTACCGTGCCCACGGGGTAGCGCTCGGGGTCGCCGGGCTGACGCGGGCCGTCGCCCAGGTCGTTGAGGCTATCGTTGCCGGACACGCTGGCCGTCATCGTGGCGACCGAACCGGAAGAAGTATACGGATTCATCTAGCAGCCCTCCTTTGCGCAAGTGGATGCCGGGGCAGCCGGGGCGAACGCGGGACTTGGGACGGACGTGGGCGTCGCGCTCCCCTGCTGACCCTCGAGCTCCTCGCGGCGAAGCTGCGACTGGCAAATCTCGCGATAGAGTTGGCAGCTTGCGTACAGCTCGTCGTGCGTACCCAGGCCCGCGACCGAGCCGTGGTCGAGCACGCAGATCATGTCGGCATCGCGAACGGTCGAGACGCGCTGGCTCACGATCACCGTGGTCAGCGGGAGCCCGCCCGCGGTGGCACCGCGTACGCTGCGCTCGCGGATGGCGTGGCGAAGCGCCGCATCGGTCTTAAAGTCGAGCGCCGAGGCGGAGTCATCCATGATCAGGATCTGCGGCGAGCCCACCAGAGCACGCGCAATGGTCAGGCGCTGGCGCTGACCTCCGCTGAAGTTCTTGCCGCCCGCCTCGACCGGGGCATCGAGCCCCTGCGACTTGCTGCGCACGAACTCGCTCGCTTGCGCCATATCGAGCGCTGCCCAGAGCTCCTCGTCGGTCGCCGACTCGTCACGCCAGGTCAGGTTGCTGCGGATGGTGCCGCTCACCAGCGACGCGCGCTGCGGAACAGTCGCGACCACACGGCGCAACTGGTCGAGCGGCCAGGTGCGCACGTCGGCGCCCATCACGCTCACACTGCCGGTACTCGCATCGTATAGGCGCGGAATAAGCGAGACGAGCGTGGACTTGCCGCTGCCCGTGCCGCCGATAATGCCGAGCGTTTTGCCCAGCGGGAGCTCCAGGGTCACATCGTTGACGGCGTTGGCAGCGCCGGCGCCAAACGAGAAGCTCGCATGGCTCAAGCTCAGCGCGGGGACCGGAACAGCGCCACCCGCCAGTTCGCTCGGCTCGGGCAGCGCAACCGGCTGGTTGCCCTCGTCGGTGATGCCCGGCACGCAATTGAGCACCTCGTTGAGACGCGACGCACTGGCGCTCGCCTTGGTAAAGACCACGACCAGGTTGGCGACATACACGATGGAGGTCAGGGTCTGCGTCATGTAGTTGACGAACGCCATGACCTGGCCCTGCGTGAGCTCACCCACATTGACCTGGATGCCGCCCACCCACAGGATGGCGCACACACCCAGGTTCATCACCAAAAACGTTACGGGGTTAAGGACCGACGAGAGCTTGCCCACCGCAATGGCGGTATGGGCCTGGTCGTCGGCGGCTTGGGCAAAACGCTCGCGCTCGTGGTCTTCGCGCACAAACGCCCGGACCACGCGAGCGCCCGAAAGTCCTTCGCGGCAAATAAGCGCGATGCGATCGAGCTTTGCCTGCAGCTGCTTGTAGTACGGGATGCAGCGCGCCATGACAAACCAAAACACCAGGCCGATAGCGGGCGTGCAAATCAAAAAGATCATGCCGAGCTTAAGGTCGATGGCAAGGGCCGCGACCATGGAGCCCACCGCCAGGAAAGGCCAGCGGATGAGCATACGCTCGCCCAGCGCCACGGCGAGCTGCACCTGGTTGACGTCGTTGGTAATGCGCGTGATGAGCGACGGCGTGCCAAAGCGATCGAGCTCAGCATAGCTCAGCTTGTTGATGTGCTGGTAGAGTGCGCCGCGAATGTCGGTGCCCATGCCCTGCGAGGTGAGCGCCGCCATCTTTTGGCAGACGAGCGTAAACGAGATGCCGATCACGGCCATGGCGCCAAGTACCATGCCGTAGTGGACGACGGCACTCACGTCGTGTGCACCGATACCTTTATCGATCATCTGGGCAATCACCAGCGGCGTCAGCAGGTCAAAGATCACTTCAATCAACTTGCACGCAGGGCCAATCACCATATACCGGCGATACTTACCACCAAAACGCCTGAGCAGCTCAATCATGTATAGGCGCTCCCTATCATCATTTCAATTCAATCTGATTCATGATAGTACGGCGAGCCCTGGAGATGCGTAAGCAACTCGTTACAGATGTAAGGGCAACGGTCGCTAGCACCCAAGGCATGTAGCAGCCGATGTTTTGGCAACGCCAGCGAGTTCCACTAAGCACGGGATTGAATTGCTCAGATAAACACGCCTTTACGGGTGATTTTTGGACGACGGGGCCCGGCCGGTGACGAGGCATTTGGTAGTCGAGCGATCCCGCAGGCGTAGCCGAGGACCAGCGAGACACCAAATACCTCGTCGCCGGCCGGGCCATGTCGCGGCACCAAAAAGCGCCTGCGCACTCGATGGATCCGGATGCCCGACAGAGGCTCCTTATGGCTGCTTCCTTCCGGACCTGACCAGATTCGGAACATGTCGTCATCCGAACCCATCGAACGCGCTAGGCGCTCGATATATATTACCCGCTCCCGCCCGATGGGGCAAGGTAGCTAATTTGGGACGGGGCTTTTTGACTACTTGGGCAATCAGATCGACAGGTGGTCAAATAAGCCCCGTCCCAAAAAGACTGGCCGGGACTGCGGACGATTTCTTGGACCGTTACGCGGCCCTTCCCAGCGCGGCGCGGAACTCGGCCGGCGTGCGGCCGCCGAGCGCATCGCTGCGCCTCTCCGTATTGTATCGGCCGATCCAGCCCCCGAGCTCCTCGATGAAGCGGGCGGGGGTCCAGCCCGACCAGTCCCTGCCGTGCCAGAACTCCCTCTTGAGCAGGCCGAAGAAGCCCTCCATCGCCGCGTTGTCCGGGCTGCAGCCCTTGGCGGACATGCTCCTGGCGAGGCCGTGCCCCTCGCAGATCGAGATCCAGCCGGGCCAGCGGTAGTGGCCGCCGCGGTCGGAGTGGATGACGGGGCGCTCGCCGGGCGCGAGCAGCGCGCAGGCGTCCTCGAGCGTCGAGTTGGCGAGCGCGGCGTCCGGCCTCTCGCCGGCCCTCCACGCCACGACCGAGGAGTCGAAGCAGTCCCTGATGGCCGACAGGTAGACCTTCCTGCCGGAGGGCAGCCTGAACTCGGTGATGTCGGTGAGCCACAGGAAGTTCGGCAGGGCCGAGCGGAAGTCGCGGCGCACGAGGTTCGGCGGGGCCGGCGTCGGCTCGCCCGCATAGGAGCTGTAGGGCCTCCTCTTCCTCCTCATCCACCTGGGGACCAGGCCCTCCTCGCGCATGATGCGGAGGACGACCTTCTCCGAGGCGCGCACGGGCTCGTCGAGCTCGCGCAGGCGCGCCGTCACGAAGCGGTACCCCCGCGCCCCCTCGCCGTCCTCGGTGAATACCCTGCGCACGAGCGCGCGCAGGGCCGCGAGCCGGTCGGGCCTCGCGATGGCCGTGTGCTGGTACTCATAGGAGCTCTTTGATATCCCCAAGGAACTCGTGAGTTCTCTCAAGGACCACTTCCCCGCAGGCCTCAGGCGGTCTATCACCAGGGTCTTCTCCCTGTTCGACATCCCGTCGAGGCTCGCGGCTTTTAAAACGTCGTTCACCGCCCTGAGGACGGCGTTCTCCAGGACGAGGCGCTCTATCAGGGCGTCCTTGTCGTCCGGGTCGATGTCGGGGTACACCGGACCGTCCCCGACGACCTTCGGCAGATCCATCTTCGCGACCGCCCTCCCGACGGTTCCGCCCGCGGCCCCGGCCCTCGTCCAGCGCGCGACGGCGCTCTTGCTCGGCCCGTCGAGCTCCCGGGCTATCTCCCTGCACGAGAGCCCGGAGCGGCGTAGCTCCCCGGCCCTCTCTACTACGGCTCTACTGTATGTCATGCGGACTCCAAACCGGACCTGATGGTCCAACTTTTTGTCCGCAGTCCCGTCTGCTGCCGTGCCACAAAAGGGGCCTATCTACTACGTTTAGGCCGCAGGGGTCAACCATAGCCGGCTTTTTCGAAAATCGGCAAGCTTTCTACCTGCGGTTTTAATTTCACAAAATCCGGGATGGTCAAGGGTGCTCGGCTAAACGTAGTAGATGGCCGCATTTCATGGCGGACGGTCCGACCCAAAGCCCAAGGCGGCCAGCCTCGGATAGCCATTCTCGAAGTTGCGGTGGAATAGTTCCTGTTTTTGCCGCCTGAGCCGCCAAACAGGAACTATTCCACCGCAACTTATAGGGAGTTGGGTTTTAGAGGCGGGCGAGGTCGTAGGCTTGGGCGGCTGCTTCACCGGCGCAGATGAGGTTGGTTGTGGCTTCCTGGGGGTCGAGCGCTTGGTCAAGAGGCATGGGCCTGCGGCAGACCGGCAGAACCAAGTCGATGCCCCGACCATACACCGCATCCAAATTGTCGGCACGACCGCCCACGACGGCGACCACCGGCTTGCCATATCGCTTCGCACGACGGGCCACGCCCACCGGCGCCTTACCGGCAGCGGATTGCTCATCCATATTGCCCTCGCCCGTTATGACCAGGTCGGCATCGCGCACGCGCTCGTCAAACCCAATCAGATCAAGCACCGTCTCCACGCCCGAGCGTAGCTCCGCGCCGAGCGCTAGCAGTGCGGCGCCCAGGCCGCCGGCGGCGCCGGCACCGGGTACACCGAGCACCGAGCCAAATGTCCGCACACCCTCGGGCGCGCGCAACAACCCCTGAGCCCGCACCCCGGCAATCGCCGCATCGAGCAGGCGGCCATAGCCGACCATCCAGCAGTCGTACCTGCGCAGCACCTCGGCATCACCCGCCGGCAGGCCCTTTTGCCCGCCAAACACTGCAAGTGCCCCACGACGCCCTACGAGCGGATTCTCGACATCCGAAAGCACAACGATACGCACGCCATTCAGCGCCCGAAGCGCCGGTGCCAAATCGATACTCGCCACGTGTTCAAGGCCCGCGAGACCGGGGGCGATATTGCAGCCACACTCATCGACAAGGTGGGCGCCCAGCGCCTGCAGCATGCCGGCGCCACCGTCGTTGGTGGCGCTGCCACCCAAGCCAATATAGATCGTCTTTGCACCCGCGCGAACCGCGCGAAGTATGAGCTCGCCCACGCCATAGGTCGAAGCCGCTAGCGCCGCCGATTCCGTGCAGGGCGAATACCCAATACCCGCCGCCTCGGCCATCTCAATTACAGCCGACTCGTGCTCGCCGTCCACCAGCATCCGGGCAGACACGCGGTCGCCCAAGGGGCCTGCGACTTCACATGCCACGACCTCACCGCCGCACGCGGCAACGGCATCGAGCGTTCCCTCGCCACCATCTGCCAGCGGCAATGCGCGCACCTCGGCATCGGGCCACGCACGGCGCACGCCTTCGGCAACGGCCTCCTCCGCCTGCGCGCTCGAAACGCCGCCCTTAAAGGAATCAATCGCCAGCAGCACACGGCGGGGCCGCCGCTGCACGGGACCAAAGTCGACCGTCTCGTCGGCAAGATTCCCAACACCCGCGAGCGCCTCGGCGTGGGCGGCATGTGCCTCAAGATCGGCCCCACAACCGCAGCCAGCACCATCGGTGCCACGCAGCCCACTAAAATAACCGCTTAGCACCGCGCGGCACTCGTCTGCCAGCACGCCGGCGGTCACATTAAACCGATGATTCAGGCGCGAATCGGCATTCAGGTCATACAGCGAACCCAGCGCGCCGGCCTTGGCATCGGCCGCGCCATACACGCAGCGCCCCACGCGCGCGTTGACCATAAGCCCCGCGCACATGCAGCAGGGCTCGAGCGTCACGTAGACCGTGCAATCGGAGAGGCGCCAACGACCGAGCGACTGCGCGGCGGCACATAGGGCCGCAAACTCGGCATGCGCCGAAGGGTCCTGGTCGAGCTCGCGGCGATTATGCGCCCGCGCGACAATCTCACCCGCGCGCACCACTACGGCACCGATCGGCACCTCGCCCACCGCAGCGGCGGCGCGCGCCTCCGCCAGTGCCTCGCGCATGAACTTCTCGTCGATTTCGGTGGTCGTCATCGTTCGCCTTCCCTGTTGCAAATTCAAAACGATGCTATCATTACGACTCACGGAGAGATGGCAGAGCGGTTGAATGCGGCGGTCTTGAAAACCGTTGAGCGCGAGAGCGTTCCGGGGGTTCGAATCCCCCTCTCTCCGCCACTCTTAGTGACTCACCGGCGTCATGGTCCGCTCGAACAGCGCATCGACCACGTCGGCGATTTCGGATCGGCGCTCTAGTACGTGGCCCGATTCCCACCACATGGTAAAGAGTCGAATAATACCGCCGGCGACAAACTCAGACGTTGTCTCGAGCGATACGGGCGCGAGCGCGTCCTCGTCAAGCGCGATCATCACGCGCCCGCGTATGGAGCGCGCGATGCGGTCGCAAATCATGCTGGTCAGCATACCCGACATGCTGCTCGCCAAAATGTTATCCATGAGCTGCTCATGCGCCAGAATCAGATCCATGGCATCGGCGAACACTTCGTGGCGAAGCGTGCGTACGTCCTCGGCGCCCTCCGCGCCATCCGCATCGGCCCGCTTTTGCGGCAGGCCCGACATGAGTTCATCGATATAGAAGGCAAAGTAATCGTTTTTGTCGCGGAAGTGCTTGTAGAACGTCGTCCGACGAATCATAGCGCGGTCGCACAGCATGGCAACCGTCACGTCCTCAAACCGATGCTCTTCGAGCAGCTCGGTAAAGGCCTCGAACAGGGCCCGATAGGTTTTCTTGATGCGAAGGTCCATATATATCGCCCTCCTCAAGGAGAAGACAACGCTCACTAATCTGTCGCATATCTTACACCTGTATCGCCCACCCCCTGGCGAGTGGCCTTACCTTGGTGGAAACATAACGCTTACCGGAAAGTTCGGTATCGCCAAAGGTTGCGGGTATACTAGTAGCGTTACACCAACGGCAGCCGGCGGAAGACGCCGCGGCCATTCGAAACGGAGACACCATGATTCCCGTCATCATCGGTATCGTTGTTGTCGTTGTGATTGTCTGCGCCATCGCCGGCATCTACAACAACATGGTCACCAAGCGCAATCGCATTGATAACGCCTGGCAGAACATCGACACGCAGCTGCAGCGCCGCAACGACCTGATCCCTAACCTGGTCGAAACCGTCAAGGGCTACGCCAAACACGAGCAGGACACGCTTGCCGCCGTGGTCAACGCGCGCAACGCCGCCGTAAGCGCCACCACGCCCGAAGCCAAGATGGAAGCCGACAACGTGCTGACCGGCGCCCTGCGCCAGCTCTTCGCCGTGGCCGAGGCTTACCCCGATCTTAAGGCGAACACCAACTTTACGCAGCTCCAAGCCACGCTCGAGGACACCGAGAACAAGGTGAGCTACGCGCGTCAGAGCTACAACGACTGCGTGCTTAGCTACAACAACGCCATCCAGACCTTCCCGGCCGTCATCTTTGCCGGCATCTTCCAGTTTAAGGAGCGCCAGGGCTTCGAAGCCGCCGAAGCTGCCCGCCAGGCACCGACCGTCAAGTTCTAACAGATCCGCAGCGTATCCTTAATCGGGTATATGCATAAACCGCCCCGTCGAATGCATACTTCGACGGGGCGGTTTCCTTTGTTGCGAAGGTCCCCCTCTAAGCACCGTGCATTTTTAGGAGTATTCAACATAACCAAGGACTTCGGGCGCCACGATAAATGCCAAAGACCGCGAATATCCCTGCAAATCAAACGCTGTCAGCCCATAACCCCGCCCATCATTCGTAGAAAACATCGAGAAATCCCGATTTTTCGCCCGAAGTCGGTATGCAGTGGCCTTCGATTGCAGAATACTCGCAAAAATGCACGTCGCCACCACCCCCACATGGCGCGAACCAAATCAGAACCACCCTTAAAAAGGGTGGTTTGCTCTTAGGGTATAACCCACGGGCCCCGGGCTCGCGTCTAAAGGCGCGGGCCCGGACTTCGTCCAGGCCTAGTGCATCTTGACCCGTGG
>CABUVH010000071.1 GCA_902494935.1 uncultured Collinsella sp. | reverse complement strand
TTACCCTTGCCGCGGCTTGCCTTCATGCACTGGCCCACCAAAAAGCCGATGACCTTCTGGTTACCGTCACGATACTGCTGCGCCTGATCGGCACAGTTTGCAAGCACCTCGTCCACGATCGGCTGCAGCGCGCCGGCATCGCTCACCTGACGCATGCCACGCTCGTCGACGATCTTGTTGGGATTGTCGCCGGTCTGGGCCATGGCCTCAAAGACCTCGTGCGCCTGGTTGGAGCTGATGGCATCGGTCGCCAGCAGCTTGGCAAGGGCTGCCACCTGAGCCGGCGCAATGCCGGACTCGGCTAGTGAAACGCCTGCACCCTTAAGGTAGGCGATCATCTCGTTCACCAGCAAGTTTGCAACCGTCTGGGCCTCTTTGCCAGCCATACCGGCAGCGGCGGCCTCAAAGAAGTCGGCAAACTCGGGGTCGCCAGCAATCTGCTCGGCGTCGGCCGTCTTAATGCCAAAGTCGGCCTCAAAACGGGCACGCTTGGCATCGGGCAGCTCGGGGATCTCGCCACGGCAGCGGTCGATGAACTCGTCGTCCAGATCGAACGGCGCCAGGTCGGGATCGGGGAACAGGCGATAGTCGTCGGCCGTCTCCTTCACGCGCATGACCACGGTACGCTTGCGACTAGGCTCCCAGTGGCGGGTCTCCTGATAGATGATGCCGCCCTCCTCGAGCACCTCGGCCTGACGGCAGATCTCGTAGGCTAGACCGTCGTGCAGGCTCTTAAACGAGTTGAGGTTCTTGAGCTCGGTCTTGGTGCCCAGCTTGGTCTCGCCGCGGCGGCGCAGTGACACATTTCCGTCGCAGCGCATGGAGCCCTTCTCCATGGAGCAGTCGGAAATGCCCAGCGTCACAAAAATGCGACGGAGCTTTTCCATAAACAGACGCGCTTCCTCGGGCGTGCGCAGGTCGGGCTCGGTAACGAGCTCAATCAGCGGCGTGCCGCAGCGGTTGTAGTCGACGAGCGACTCGGCCGCGGCGGTAATGCGGCCCTCGGCGCCGCCCACGTGCACCATCTTGGCGGCGTCCTCCTCCATGTGGATGCGCAGGATGCGAATGGGCACCGTGTAGGAACCGTCCTCGCGACGCTCGGGCATCTGCAGGTTGGACGCATCATAGCTAGCCAGATGGCCGGCGCGCTGATTGCCCTCGCGCATGGTCGACGTCATGGACGTGGACAGGCCCTCGGCGTTGGCCGAAGCGCTCGCCAGGCTCTGGGCCTCGGCCTCACCAAACGCGCAGTCGGGACGCTCGGCGGCACCGCGACCGGTCACGTCCAGATCCAGGTGACCGTACATGGCAAAGGCGACCGGACCCTGCGTGGTCTGGAAGTTCTTGGCCATATCGGGATAGAAGTAGTGCTTACGGTAGAACATCGAGTGGCGTTGGATCTCGCAGTTGGTGGCGAGACCTGCCTTGACGATGCTCTCGATGGCGCGCTTGTTGGGCACCGGCAGGGCGCCGGGCAGGCCCAGGCACACCGGGCACACGTTGGCGTTGGGCTCGTCATCGTGGCTGAGTTTGCAGTTGCAGAACATCTTGGTATCGAGTGCGGTGAGCTCGGTATGGATCTCTAGGCCGATCACGGCCTCCCAATCCTGCAGGACCTCGGAAAGCTCCTTCATTACAGCTCGCCTCCCTTCCCGGCAAAATCGGGCGCGACGGAAAGCGCGGGCGCACCCGTGGCGGCATCGGCAAAGCCGCGCTCCAGGGCGCGGGCAAACGTGAGCAGCTGACGGTCCTTAAACGCCGGACCAACCAGCTGGGCAGAAACGGGCAGCTGAGTATCCTCGCCCAGGCCCAGCGGCACCGAGATACCACCGTTGCCGCAAATGTTGAGCGAGATGGTGTACAGGTCGGAAAGGTACATCTGCGTGGGGTCGCTGATCTCGCCAAACTTAAAGGCCGTGCGCGGCGAGGCGGGCATGAGGATGGTGTCCACCTTGGCATACGCGGCGTCGTAGTCCCGCGTGATGAGCGTACGGGCCTTTTGCGCAGCGTAGTAGTACTTGTCGTACACGCCCGAGCTCAGCAGGTAGGCGCCGAGCATCTGACGGCGCTTGGCCTCGGCGCCAAAGCCGTGGGCGCGAGAGAGCGAGCTCTGGTCGGACAGGTTGGCGCAGCCCTCCTCCTGATAGCCGTAGCGAATACCGTCGAAGCGGGCCAGGTTGGAGAACGCCTCGGCCGGGCCGATGACGTAGTAGGCGGCGATAGCGGCGTCCAGGTGCGGCAGGTCGACCTCGACCAGCTCGGCGCCCTGGTTCTGCAGCTCCTGGGCGGCGCGCTGAACAGCGGCCTTGACCTCGGGCGTCAGGCCTTCGGCCTCCATAAACGCGGGGATGATGCCCACGCGCTTACCCTCGATGCTGTCGTTGAGACGCTCGGTAAAATCGACGGCGCAATCCTGGCTGGTGCAGTCGTACGGATCGTGGCCCGCGCCGGTAAGCGCATTCATGGCCAGCGCGACGTCCTCGACCGTGCGGCCAAAGGGTCCCACCTGGTCGAGCGACGAGCCAAAGGCCACCACGCCGTAACGGCTCACGGCGCCATACGTGGGCTTAAATCCCACCACGCCGCACAGCGACGCCGGCTGGCGAATGGAGCCGCCGGTGTCCGAGCCCAGCGAGAGCGCGACCTCGCCCGCGGCGACGGCGGCAGCGGAACCGCCCGAGGAGCCACCGGGCACGCGCTCGGTATCCCAGGGGTTGTTGGTGCGGTGGAACGCCGAGCTCTCGGTGGAGCTGCCAAAGGCGAACTCGTCCATGTTGGCCTTGCCCATGGGCAGGCAGCCGGCGTCGAGCATGCGCTGGACGCAGGTGGCGGTGTAGACGCTCTGGTAGTTCTCGAGCATGCGGGAAGCACAGGTGGTGCGCGTGCCCACGAGGTTCATGTTGTCCTTGATGGCCAGCGGCACGCCCGCGAGCGGGGGCAGCGGCTTGCCTGCGGTACGGTCGGCATCCACGCGCGCGGCGGCCTCGAGCGCGAGCTCGGGCGACACCTGCAGGAATGCCTGGACCCCGCCCTCGCGCGCCTCGATGGCGGCAAGGGAGGCCTGAGCCACCTCGGTAGCGGTAAAGTCGCCGGCGGCAACGCCCGCAGCGATCTGGGCGGCGGTAAGGGAATCGAAGCTCTGGGCCATTACTCGCTCTCCCCCTCTCCCAAAATGGACGGCACGCGGAAGTAGCGGTCACGCGCGCTGCCGGCGTTCTCCAGCGCAACGTCGAGCGTCAGATCGCGCTCGGGCTCGCGCAGGTCGTCGCCCATCACGTTGGACAGGCTTCCGATGGGATGGAACGTGGGCTCCACGTCGGGCAAGTCATATTGCAAGACGGGCTCGAGCATCTGGACGGCGTCGTTCATGTAGGACGTCATCTGGGTGAGCTCGTCATCGGTCAGTGCGATCTTTGCGTACTCGGCGATGCCGCGCACGTCTTTCTCGCTGAGTGCCATAGGCGCTCCCTTCCGCATAACAGTTAAACCGCTCTAGTATACAGGGCAACGCCGGCTTGGAGCAGGCGCTTTACCCAAATGCAGCGAAAACGTAACGGGGACGGCGACTGGAAGGGCGCGACCCGGCGGACCTGCGGCGACAACCGTCCCACCCACAACAAAAACCGTCCCAACATTCAACGTTTTTCGGCAAAATCGCGTTTTTCATCGAATGTTGTGATGGTTTGAAAGCACCGACCACCACAAAGGTGCCTGTCCCCTTTGTGGTGGTTCTGGAGAATGTCTTATGCCGAGGCTTTGGCCTTGCGGCGCTTGCGGACCGCGTGGATCACGATGTCCAGCAGCAACAGCACAATGGCTACGACCACGATGAGCACGGCAAACTCACGCTTGCCCCAGTGGCGGCCGGCCAGCGACTTTTGCTTGTCGACGTCCTTCTTGTTGTACTTGGTGCGCACGCAATGCACCAGCAGACGATGGTCGTTCACGCCATAGGGCGTGCAGGTGACAAGCGTCACCTTGTCGGCGCCGGGCTCGATGGTCAGCGACTCCATCTCCTCGGGCAGCACCACCTCGGAGTCCACCATCTTGTAGGCGAGCGTCTTGTTCATGGTGTGCAGCAGCACCAGGTCGCCGGGCTCCAGCGAGTGGATGTCGTCGAACATGCTCAGGTTACGCATGCCCGAGTGCGCGGTGAGCACGCAATGCGTCGAGGTGCCGCCCACCGGCAGGCTCGTGCCCTCCAGGTGGCCGACGCCCGCCATAAGGACTTCTTCGCTCGTGCCGTGGTAGATGGGCATGCTCACGTCGATGGAGGGGATCTCGACCCAGCTCATCATGGGGTCGCGGTCAAAGATGAGCTGCTGAGCGTAGGGCTCGATCTGGTCGACGGGAAGCTCGGTGGCCTCGCCCGCCAGCTGCTCGTTAAAGGAGCGAGCCTGGAGCAGGATGCGCTCGCGCTCCTCGGCAGACAGCGCGTCCACGGTGCTGGACACCGTGCTGATCTGGTTGAACACGCCCGAGGCCTCGAGCCGGTCCAAGATCCACGGCCAGGTCATAAGGCCCACGCCAATAAGGATGATGACGATGGTGATGAGCCGGTCGGCCCAGCGCGGCAGCCGCTTGCGGCGGCGCTTGGGCTTTGGTTGAGGATTGGGCTGAGGGCTTGATCCGCCGTTGGCCGCGGCGTTATTGCTCTTCATATGTTTGGCGCTCTGCACCATCGCCGGTCACTCCTCTACAGCTCATGTTGTCTAAACAAATAATAGCCGATTAGCGAGCTCCTGAGCCGGACAACGCCGCTAGACTGCACCGTCCGGGCCACGTAACCACACTCAACCAATCAAGCCATATGTTGCTTTCATCGTCTCAAGCAACTGCGCCATCGTTGCGCCCGCAACCCCGATCTGTTTCAGATTGACGTCGCCCACCTCACAATCTTTAACAAACGCAATCATATCGTCCTTCAGTTCTCCGCGCAGGTCGACACCTTCCGACTCGCCAAGCAGCTGAGCAAGCCTCAGCGCATCGCGTTTATGCTTTTTTACCTTCTTCGAATCAACGTTCTCCCCCGCTTCCCTTCTAGCTTTTAGGTCGAGATACGCCTTCGCTTTGAACGGGACAATGTATTCCGTACCCAGGACCGAAACGCCGCCTACGGTCCGAATTCCCTGAAGGAACAAGCTGTAGTAAGCATCGTCCAACAAAATTGCCGAAAGACTGCTTATGTTTTCATCAACGTGAATTGGCGCCACATCAATCCCCTCACGACCCTTTAGAAAGTCGGGGCACTTCGCGAAGAGTTCGATCATATGGGGGTAACCTGGCCTCTTAGGCTCTGTGAACCGATAAAAACATGAGCCTTTGCCTTCGCCCCAGCCGCAGCGGTAACCGCCATCACGCACCAAAGTCCATATGGCTTCTGCCGTCTGAGGCAACCGGTCATCGGCGACAATTACCACATCAAAATCGTGAGTCGCCCTAAACGGAAGTCCCGCCTCCGCGAGCAAAATGTCGCATGCCGTGCCGCCGATAAGGGCATACGATCCTGCAGCTTCTTGCATATGCTGCTGAAATTCTTGGAGGCCTTCTACAGCGCTTCTTGCCATGGATATTCCCTTTCAAACATTCGATCGACTTCGAGCTGAATTCGCTCATCGTCAATTGCCGCCAAAGATAGCGCAAGCGAAATGTTGTCGACACGGGAGGAGTCGGCAAACACGGGCGCATAGCGCCACACTTGGATCATCGCCGTCTCGTTATCCGGCAACTCCCCGTCTGCGACTTCGAGGTCGCTCAGTTGACGCCATGCACTTCTTAAGACGGCCTTTTGTTCCATGCCCGGCGCAGCGAGCATCGAACGCGCGGCGAGCGCCGTCTCCCCGGCGTCAACAAGACAGTCGATCTGCGGCGTCTTCCTTGCAAAAAAGACCTTCGAGACAGGCGAGGAGAGCTCTGCCATGTGCTCACTGAGCAAAAGATCAACAGCAACAGGGAACACGACGACACGTCGCTCGCGACGCTCGCGCCTCGCGAGCCCCCTGTCAACAAGCTCGGTTATGGCCTCACTCGCGCGGCTTGCCGAAATCCCAAGCGCACGACAAAGGTCATAGGGACGATATGGCTCCTGGGCTACTCCCCAGATTGCGGCAGCCTGTGCGTTGGGTGACATCTTGGTCGCGCGATTGCGAAACCGGGCACCGCCCCTCTCCGTGCAGGCTGTGCCCATAAATGGAAGAAAAGCCTGTCTACCTGGGCAGACAAAGGGAATCCCTTGTGCGATCAATGCTTTGCGCTGACGTGCATCGGCATCAGGAAACGAAACGACAACAGGAGTCTCCGCGCGTAAGGCTAGCTGACTATAGACTCTCTTAGCCTCGGGAAGCCCGACGCCAGTAGGCAAACTTGCAAGCAAAAACGAAAAACCGTTTGCGTCAACAGCGCGGACCTCAACCGCCCGCAGATGCAGCGGCAAGCGTGTGGATCCAGGCCAAGTTTTGGCCTTGGCGGAGAGGCCTAGTGCTTCTTGTAAGTAGATTAGCGCTTCGTTCATTTCCATCATTTTCGTTTGATTCCAGTTTATATTGGAATTATACATAATTTTCGGAATTGACGAGATTCCTTTCGTGCATAAGCCCGCATTTGAGTTTTCAGAATGTCCCGGATCGGCGGGGCGATTCGGGATACAATGTCAATAGAAAACGACGCATCCCGCGTAAGTGTACGAGAGCGCGGGCGGCCTAGTTTTCAGCTTTTGTTAAATGCCCGGGCTCCGAACCCCGGGCATTCTTATTTGCGCTTGTTGCGGCGCAAATGCCTTCTACCGTCCGCACCGCGCGTGCGCCTACGGACCTTAAACCGAACCTCATACGAGTCAAGAAACGCGATGACGAACGTGCCCACCGCCGCGAGGGCGGCGAGCGCGTTAAGGAATTTCAGCATTTGGGGACCTCCGATCGAGTCGTCGGCCGCCTGCGCACGGGATGCGTCGCAAGGGTATTTTACTGCGAGTGTATGCACCAAAAGCTGGTAAACGCAATAATTGCAAACATCTGTTCGATATTCATACGCTTGATCCATCGGACGATGGAGGCTGGCTGCATTGTCCAAAAAGAACGGGGCAGACTCCATTGCGGAGTCTGCCCCGAAAAGAGAGTGGCAAAGCAAGAACGTGGATGGACGAGAAAAGTGTCCGCAAGTCTCATGGCCATCACATCCCACCTGCCAAAGGGATGGGTGAGCGAGCGTTACTCCTGCTCGGACTCCTCAGCCTGCTTACGGCTGCGGATGAGGTGAGCCACACCGATGCACAGCACCGCGCCACCAGCGATCCAAGTGAAGGTCACGCCGTTAAGACCGGTGAGCGGGAGGTTGGAACCCTTCTTGTTCTTGACGGTGAGGATGACGGTGCCGTCAGTCTGAACGCCGTCAATCTTGACGAGATCGGAGGCAGGCGTCGTTCCCGTAATCCTCAACGTATTCGGGTCGGAAGCACCTTCAAGCAACTCGCCCTCTTCCTTACCAAGGCCATCAGCCTCGATGGTGAAGGTAAATTTGGGCAGCGTATTGTAACCACCAGGGGTCTTGACCTCCTCAACGGTATAGGTACCGGCGTCGAGCCCCTTTACACTAATTACGCCATTAGAATCGGTCGTAAACCTATGTGCATCGCCACCAAGCGACCCGTCCCCCTGAACAAACTGCGTGCCCTCCACGCCAGATGCAAGCTCGTCAGCGCCTGTGGCTTTGATGGTAAATTCAACGCCCTCGAGTTTCTTGCTGTTGTCGTCAAAGTCCTTCTTGACAAGCTGGAGTGCATAGGTGTAATCGCGAACGGTATCGGACACGGACTCACCCTTGCCATTGCTCATGGGATTGTTGGAGTAGATGAGCTTGACGCTGTTGGGATTGCCCTCGCCGCCAACAGTAACCTTATCGACCTTCTCGTGGTCGAGCTTGGCAGTATAAGTGACGACGACATTAGAGCGGCCGTCGAGCGTCGCGCTGGCCGCGTTCGCAGCAGCTTTGAGGTCGGCAAACTTTACGGTCAGCGTGTTAGTCGCATCATCAATCGAAACATCGTAACCGGTATCGAGACCAAGAGTCGCGTTGCGCGAAAGGGTCGTATTACCGATTTTAACAACGACGCTGTTAGCATCTGCCGTCAGACCGCCAGAAAGCTTATCGCTAAACTCATAATGGTAAGTACCGAACGTAGCGATATTGCTGGCAACAGTACCAGTCAGCTTATACTCAACTTGCTAGCCCATCTGAGAGTCGGCCTTGTCGGCCCAATCGCTGCCGTCGTCGTTTCTGACTTTCTTCACAACTGTGGGAATGCTGGTCTTCTCGGCAACGGTCACGAGAGCGTCGCCGACAACAGCGAAGATCGGCGAAGTACCAGTATTCTTCTTCACTTCCTGATCGGTGCTCAAGGTGCTCTCATCAGTCACAAAGAGATAATAGCCTTGCAGGGCATTTCCGTTGCCATCCTGGGGCTTAAAGACATCGTCGGTGGTAAAGGAAGAACCCGTCTGGTCTACGTTCTTCACGACCGCCTTTGCCAACCCGTTGAACAGATTGTCGTTTTCAATGGGGGTCGTCTCGCCGGTGCCATCTACATGATCGGTCAGATACTTAGCAGCAGCTTGTGCTGAGGAGCTAAGGGTGATATCAGATTTGGGTACATTTGAAAGATAGTTCAGGACCGCATCCTTCGCCTTAGGGCTCGCCCAATCGATGTTCGAAACGACCTTGCCCGACCCGTCGGTTCCATCCACAACATCGGCCTTGAAAATCTGGTAGGCCTTGTACGTCACATCGCCATTCTCATTGTTCTTGTTGATCTTGATGCTATTGGTCGTAGCAGTCGCACCATCAGCAAACGCCATGGTCACCGGAGCCATGACGCCGCCGAAGCTCAGCGCTGCTGTGAGGCCGGCGGTTACTGCCAGGCGTGCGATGTTCTTGCTCATGCTCATCTTCTTTTCCTCTGCTTTCTGCTCGAATTCCATTTGATCTAAATCTGTCTGTCTGTGTCTTAGCATCTACTTCGCTACGTCTCGCCCCGCTCTCTGTGGGGCTGCCAGCTACTCTTTATGGCTGCCACCTCCCCGCTTGACCAGGAGCGCGACCACGATGAGCGCGGCTCCGGCGACCGCTGCGGCGGCCGCGGCGTACATTGCCATATCGCCAGTCGAGGGCATAAAGCCTCCGGTGGTAATGCTAGGGGGTGTGCCGGTGGGCGTGTTGATGAGCGACGCCTCCAGGCTGCCCGTCGACCCGTCCGCGCTGTCGGCGCGCAGGGGCGACTCGGCCGTGATGGTGAGATTGGGCTTGGCGGCGGCCACCTGGTCGACGTCCAGGCCCTCAGCCTTGACCGTCACGGAGCGCGCGCCCTCAAAGGCGGTGTAGCCCTTGGGCGCCTTGAGCTCGCGGACCTCCAGCTTGCCCGAGTCCACGCCCGAGACGGTCACGCGGCCGTCCTCGCCCGTGGTGACGGTGGCCTTGCCCTCTGCATCCCACGTGCCGTCGGCCGCCAACGTGCGACCGCGGTCGTCGGCGATGCTCAGGACCGCCCCGGCAAGCGGCTTGTCGCCGTCGCTGCCGCGCTTGGTGAGCGCGAGATCCCAGGTGTAGGCGCACGCATCGTCGCTCGGCGTGCGGGTGAAGCCGGCGTCGCCGGACTGGTCGGCAAAGGGAGAGCGCGGGTAGCGCAGGTAGACCTCGTTGGGGTTGCCCTTCGCGATGCCGTGGTTGCATGCGCTGTTGAGCGGCGCGTTGTACACGGCGACCACGC
>CABUVH010000070.1 GCA_902494935.1 uncultured Collinsella sp. | reverse complement strand
CCCGACTGGTGCATCAGCCGTCAGCGCAACTGGGGCGTGCCTATCCCCAGCTACACCTGCGCCGACTGCGGCGAGAAGGTCATGAACGACGCCACGCTCGACGCCGTCATCAAGCTCTTCCACGAGAAGGGCTCCGACGCCTGGTTCACCGACGCTCCCGAGAGTTACCTGGGCGAGGCTTGCGTTTGCCCCAAGTGTGGCGGCCATCACCTCAAGGCTGATAAGGACATTCTCGACGTGTGGTGGGACTCCGGCGTGTCCTGGAAGGCCGTCTGCGAGTATCGACCCGAGCTTGAGTACCCGGCTGACGTGTATCTCGAGGGCTCCGACCAGCATCGCGGTTGGTTCCAGAGCTCGCTGCTCACCTCGGTGGGTGCCAACGGCCATGCTCCGTACAAGGCGGTCGTCTCGCAGGGCTTCACCCTCGACGGCCAGGGCCGCAAGATGTCCAAGTCGCTCGGCAACGTCATCGACCCCAACAAGGTCTGTGACGAGATGGGCGCCGACATCATCCGCCTATGGGTTGCCTCCGTCGATACCAGCTCCGACGTGTCCATCGACCACGAGATCCTTGCTCGTACGTCCGATGCCTACCGTCGTTTCCGCAACACGCTGCGCTTCCTGCTCTCCGAGCTCGAGGGCCAGTTTGAGCCCGAGACCGACGGCGTCGCCTTTGCCGACCTGCTGCCGCTCGACAAGCTCATGGTTGCCCGCCTGACCCAGGTCCAGGCCGAGGTCGACGATGCCTACGCCAGCTACGAGTTCCCGCGCGCCTACCGTGCGCTCTACGATTTCGTGGTTACCGAGCTCTCCAACGTGTACCTCGACGCTCTGAAGGACCGTCTGTACTGCGACAAGCCCGGCTCGCTCGAGCGCCGCAGCGCCCAGACCGTGCTTGCCGAGCTCTTCTCGATGCTCATGCGCGACCTGCAGCCGATCCTGTCCTACACGGTCGACGAGGCCATGGCCTATGCGCCCGCCGGCTGCGTCGATCACCAGAAGTACGCCGCGCTGCTCGATTGGTACAAGTCGCCCATCACGGTCGACGAGGCCAATGAGTTTGAGGGCGTGCTCGAGGCTTCGCTCGAGCTCCGTAGCGCCGTGACCAAGGCCCTTGAGGATGCCCGCTCCGCTGGCACCTTCACTAAGAGCCAGCAGGTCCGCGTCAAGGCGGTCGTTCCCGCCGAGATGTATGCGCTGCTGACCGGCGACAAGGCCGTCGACCTCGCCGAGTTCTACATCGTCTCCGATGTTGAGCTGACCCAGGGCGAGGAGCTCTCCGTTGCCATCGAGGCTGCCGAGGGCGAGTGCTGCGACCGTTGCTGGAACTACCGCACCACCGTCGGCGAGTACAACGGCCACGCTCACATCTGTAAGCGCTGCGCGGAGGCTTTGTAGTTACGCGGTTTTTCCAAACCGCGTAACGGCTCGACGCTGCGCGGGCCGCATTTGGACAATCTGACGTTCAATTTCAAGGGCGCGACCGAAAGGTCAGCGCCCTTTCGTTTCACGTCACCTTGTCTCAAATGCGACCCGCTCGCTCACAAGCCAAAACATCGGGGTAGTCATTGGGGACGTTCTTAAATGACTAGTCGTTGGGGACGTTCTTAAATGACTAGTCAAACAAGAACGTCCCCAACGTCTACTTTCGTCACTTTTTAGCTGGTTATTTCGCTTGCGTTGGTGGATATGTCGTGCGTTCTGCGTATGGCAATATAAGATGGATTATTGCGTAAACGGAATTTGATTATCTGAGGGTAGGGGATTTCTTTGGGTCGTACTGGGGATATGACGCCGCCTTTGCGTTGGCGGGTGGGTGTTGCTGGTGGGGTGGCGCTGGTTGTGCTGCTTGTTGACCAGCTGACCAAGCTTGCGGTTCGTGCCGTGGGCGATGCTCTGCATGTGACTGTTGTCCCCGGTGTGATCGACTTTATGTTTGTCCGCAATATCGGCGCTGCCTTTAGTATGGGTGAGGGGCATGGCATCGCGTTTGCCGTGCTGGCGTTGGCGGTCATTATCGCTATTGCCGTGTACCTCGTTCGTGCACCCCAGCTCGCCCATCTTGAGGTTGTGGGCATGGCGATGGTTGCGGGCGGTGCTATCGGCAACGCTATCGATCGTTTCGCCTTTGGCTTCGTGACCGATTTTATTGCCACCACCTTCATTGACTTCCCCGTCTTCAATGTGGCCGATATCGGTATTACCGTGGGCGTCGTGCTCGCCCTCTTCGGCTATATGTTCTTGAGTCCCGCCGCTCGCGAGGTCGATGCAACCGCCGAGCTTAACGCCCGTGACGAAGCCCGCGCTAAGCGCAAGGCCCAGCAACGTGGGGAGCGTGCCCGCAAGATTCGCGAAAGGAATGAGCGCTAATGGCCGACATCCATATTCTTGTTGCCGACGATTCCGCTGGCCGGCGTCTCGACGCCTTTTTGGGCGCCAACGACGGTTGCCCCACGCGCTCTGCCTGCGCACATCTGATCGAGGGAGGCGCCGTTGCCGTCAATGGCGAGACCTGCCTGTCCAAAAAGTACGCCGTGCGCGCCGGCGATCGCATTTCGGTCGATCTGCCCGAGCCGCACGATCCCACCGACGTGATCCCCGAGGCCATCCCGCTCGACATTCGCTATGAGGACGACTATCTCATCGTGCTCTCCAAGCAGCGTGGCCTGGTGTGCCATCCTGCCCACGGCCACGAGAGCGGCACGCTTGCCAACGCCCTGGTATATCACTGCGGTATCGACCATCTGGGCACCGTGCAGGGCGAGGACCGCCCCGGCATCGTGCATCGTTTGGATCGCGATACCTCGGGCCTCATGCTTGCGGCAAAAGACGACGACACGCAGCGCGCACTCCAAAATCTCATTCGCACGCGCACGCTCGATCGTCGCTATATCACGCTTGTCCACGGGCACATCGCCATGGACGAGGGCACCATCAATACCGGTATTGCCCGATCGACGCGCGACCGCGTCAAGATGGCGGTTTCGGACGACCCCTTTGCCCGTCAGGCCATTACGACCTTCAAGGTGCTCGAGCGCTTTGATTCCACGCGTTTCGACGACGGCTACACGCTTGTCGAGTGCCACCTGTTTACCGGCAGAACGCACCAGATTCGTGTGCACATGCGCCATATCAACCACGCCTGCGTGGGCGATCCGCTCTACGGCAAGTGCGATGCGCGTGCCGATCAGGGTCTGACCAGGCAGTTCCTTCATTCCTGGCGCGTGGCGTTCGACCATCCCGTGACGGGGGAGCGCATTGAGTGCCGCGACGAGTTGCCCTGGGATCTCGCTGCGGTTCTTGACGATCTGGCTCCGCGCTCGCTCGGTCGCACTGCCGCCGGTGACGAAATCGTCTCTCAGCTCGGTCTGCTCGAAGCCTAGCCAGTATTAGGTGGTTTCTTGAACTCGGTAAGCCTGCGGTAAGATATACGGTTGTTTACGTAACGCGTTCTCGGGAGCCTGCATGCTCGCCTTTTTACAAACCAACACACCCATCGTGGTCTTCAACCAGATTGTCGTCACGCTGCTCACGGTCTGCTTTCTGTACCAGGTGGTCTTCTTTGTCATTGGCGCTCTTCGTGGCGAGGTCGCGCCTCCCAAGGCCAAAAAACTCCATCGTTATGCTTTCTTTATCGCGGCGCATAACGAGGAGGCCGTGATCGCCAACCTTGTTCGCTCCATCAAGGACCAGGATTATCCGTCCGAGCTTATCGAGGTCTTCGTGGTTGCCGACGCCTGCACCGACAACACCGCACAGCTCGCGCGCGAGGCAGGTGCCATTGTTTACGAGCGCAATGATCTTGCCCGTAAGGGTAAGAGCTGGGTCATGGACTTTGGCTTCGACCGCATCCTTAACGAGTATCCCGACACGTTTGAAGGCTACTTTATCTTCGATGCCGATAACGTTATCTCCCGCGATTACGTGTCCAAGATGAACGATGCCTTTGACCAGGGATTCCATGTGGTCACGAGCTATCGCAACTCCAAGAATTTTGGCAGCTCGTGGATCTCGGCAGCTAATGCTACTTGGTACCTGCGCGAGGCGCGCTTTCTCAACAACGCGCGTAATATCTGTAAGACGTCTTGCGCCGTCTCGGGTTCGGGCTACCTCATCTCCGCCAGTGTTATTGAGGGCATGCACGGCTGGCAGTTCCACACGCTGACCGAGGACATTCAGTTCACTACGTTCTGCGCTATTCACGGTATTCGCATTGGCTATGCGCCGGCGGAGTTCTTTGACGAGCAACCCGTGACGTTCAAGGCATCCTGGAAGCAGCGTATGCGCTGGACCAAGGGCTTTTACCAGGTGTTCTTTACCTACGGCAAGCATCTGGTCAAGTCGACGTTCCGCTATCATCGCTTTGCCGCCTACGACATGTTCATGACGATCGCCCCGGGTATGCTGCTATCGCTGATCTCGATGCTCGCTAATGCGACGTTCTTGATTGTGGGTGGCCTTTCGCATGGTTTCTTGGCTACCGAAGTCGAGATGCAGGCGTGCGCCGCTTCGCTCATTATGACCTTCGCCATGATGTATCAGACCTTCTTTATCCTGGCGCTGCTCACGACTATCTTTGAGTATAAGCACATTCACTGCGCGCAAAAGTGGCGTCTGGTGACTAACCTGTTTACCTTCCCGATCTTTATGTTCAGCTATATCCCCATCACGGTGGCCGCGCTGTTCCTGAAGGTCGACTGGGTTCCTACCCAGCATGCCGTAAACGTCACCCTCGACGAGGTCATGCAAGGCGCCAAATAACCACCACCAAAACCACCGCAAAGGGGACAGGCACCTTTGTGGTGGTTTTTGCTTTTGCGATGCAGCTCGAGGAGGTACTCGATGTTTTATATCCCGTTTTGGATTTGCATCTTTGCCGGCGCGGCGATTGATGCCCGTCAGCGACGTTTTCCCAATGAACTTGCCGGTGCGTGTGCGGTGACGGCGTTAGTGGGCGTTTGGCTCGACAAAGGCGTTAACACAGCGCTTGACCACGCGGGTCTTGCCGTCATTGTGTATCTTGCTCTCGTGCTGACTGAGTCCCTCTGGCGTCGTCTTCGCCAAATCCCGGGCATCGGCATGGGGGATGCCAAGGCGCTCTTCGCGCTTTGCACGCTCGACCCTATGGGTGGCATCGTGGCATTTGCCGTCGCACTCCTGGCTCTGGCCCTTTCCTGCCTCTTCACAAAATCGCGCTCCCTGCCATTGCTCCCGTTTTTAGTGCCGATTTTTGCCATAATCGAGGTCGTGGGCTGCACTTTGTAACCGATTGCGCGTCCTTCTTAAGGAGCATGCCATGGAATCTAATCAAGAAACGGCCGTCATTAAGGCGCGCATGGACCGTATTCCCTCAGCGTTGTCGCCCGAGCTTGTCGAGCGCATTGCCGCCGATCGTGCTTCGGGCTATGTCAATCCGTATCGTTGCAACGATGATCAGGTCATTCGTCGTATTGATCGCACTACCGACAAAGGCACGCTTATGCGTCCGGCGTTTATGCGCGATACCGAAAAGATACTTCATCTTCCGGCTTACACCCGGTATGCGGGCAAAACGCAGGTCTTTAGCTTTCGTAGCAATGACGATCTGTCACGCCGCGGTTTGCACGTGCAGCTTGTCTCGCGCATTGCGCGCGATATCGGTCGCGCCCTGGGGCTCAATTGCGATCTGATCGAGGCGATTGGCCTGGGCCACGACTTGGGACACACGCCTTTCGGCCATGCCGGCGAGCGCTTCCTCAACGATATCTATCACGAGCGTACGGGGCGTTATTTTTTCCATAACGTGCAGTCGGTCCGCGTGCTCGACGCGTTGTATGGCCGCAACGTGTCGCTCCAGACGCTCGACGGCGTGCTATGCCATAACGGCGAGTACGAGCAGCGTGTGTTTGAGCTCTCGGACATGGGCTCCTTTGACCAGTTTGACCAGACGGTTGAGGATTGCATTGCCACGGGCTATAGCGCAATTGAGCATCTGCGTCCCATGACGCTCGAGGGCTGCGTCGTTCGCATCTCGGATATTCTTGCCTACGTCGGTCGTGACCGTCAGGATGCGATCGCGGCGGGCCTGCTTTCGCCCGACGCTTTTGATGATGGCCGGGGCGGTGCCTACAACAGTTGGATCCTCACGCATGCCTCTATCGATATCGTTGAGCACAGCTATGGTAAGCCGCGCATCGAGATGAGCGAGGACCTGTTTGAGGAAATTCGCCGAGCCAAGCGCGAGAACTACGAGAAGATCTATAGCAAGGGCGGTATCGAAGGCGATTCCGAGGCGGAGCTGCGCGAGGCGTTCGTAAAGCTCTACGACCGTTGCCTGCGGGATCTAAACAGTGGCGACGAGTCCTCTTACATCTTTAAGCACCATATTTCGCGCATTGAGCAGCAGCTTTCCTACTATGATCGCACCTATGCCTGGCAGGACGACAAGGATCAAGCCGTGGTGGATTATATCGCGAGCATGACGGACGGTTATTTCTGCGAGCTGACGAGCAAGCTGTTCCCTGGTCTGGAGTTTCCGCACCGTACCTATATTAACGAACGGTAGTTCGTATTAATTCGGTATACTGTTAGTGGAAAACGTTTTTGATTGATACACGGGATGGCTATGGACGACCTTTTTTCTGCTTCGACGCGCGAGCGTTCCTTTCAGAATGCGCCGCTTGCGGTGCGCATGCGCCCCAATTCGCTCGACGAGTACGTGGGCCAGCAAAAGGCCGTCGGTAAGGGTTCATGGCTGCGTGCCGCGATCGAGCACGACGTGCTTTCGAGCGTGATTCTGTACGGGCCTGCCGGTACGGGCAAGACGACGCTGGCCCACATTATCGCCAACCATACCAAGAGCGAGTTTGTCGAGGTCAGCGCCGTCACGGGTACCGTGAAGGACCTGCGTCGTGTGATTGATGAGGCCAAGACGCGCCTGAATACGTACGACCGCCGCACCATTCTATTCATCGATGAGATTCACCGCTTCTCTAAGTCGCAGCAGGATGCCCTGCTGCATGCAGTTGAGAACCGTACCGTCATTATGATTGGCGCTACGACAGAGAACCCGTACTTTGAGGTCAACTCGGCAC
The DNA here is from genome assembly GCA_902494935.1 of uncultured Collinsella sp. Taxonomy (GTDB): domain Bacteria; phylum Actinomycetota; class Coriobacteriia; order Coriobacteriales; family Coriobacteriaceae; genus Collinsella. The sequence goes on along the minus strand of CABUVH010000070.1, from coordinate 2,723 downwards.
TGTTGTCGCGCGGGCGCGTGGTGGAGCTTGAACATCTGAAGGATGAGGATATCGCCACGCTTATTGAGCGTGCGCTCGAGGCACCACAGGGCTTGAACGGAAAGTTCTCGGCCGATGAGGATACGGTCAAGACCATTTGCACGCTGGCAGCGGGTGACGCTCGCTCGGCGCTCACGACGCTCGAGCTTGCGAGCGAGATTGCCGTCACGCGTCCCGATACCGAGGGAACGCCAGCGCCGTCGGCGGGGGAGCGCTATCCCATCACCGTGGATGACGTAAAGATTGCCAACCCGCGTCGCGGCTTTACGTATGACAAAAACGGTGACATGCACTACGACATCATCAGTGCGTTCATCAAGTCCATGCGCGGTAGCGACCCCGATGCCACGGTCTACTGGCTTGCGCGCATGATCGATGCAGGGGAGGATCCTAAGTTTATCGCCCGTCGCATTATGATTCATGCCTCTGAGGACGTTGGCAACGCTGACCCGCAGGCGCTTCTTATAGCGCATGCTGCGTTTAAATCTGCCGAGGTTATTGGCTATCCCGAGTGCCGTATTAACCTCGCGCAGGCTGCGCTCTATGTTTGTTTGGCGCCTAAGTCCAATGCGTGTGAGGCTTCGATCGATGCGGCGCTGGCCGATATCCATTCTAGTGGGCTTCGCGAGGTGCCGAGTTATCTGCGCGATCGCCATCGCCCGGGCAGCGATGATTACGGTGTGTATAAGTATCCACATGATTATCCCGAAGGCTGGGTCGATCAGCGCTATTTGCCCGAGGGACTGGAGCGCGGCGCGTTCTGGCAGCCTGCTGGCCGCGGTTGGGAAGAATGGCGCGTAGAGCAAAGCGAACGCGACCGCAGCGGGAATGCACCGAAGTAGCTGCTGATAATTTTGTTCCACGTTGCTGCTCTTGGCATGTTCGGTCCCCTTTGGGGTACCATGGAAACCGTCTGTATTTCGATTCCTTTGGGAGGCTTGTATGAGTCCCATTCAAATCGCCTTGCTGTTGCTCGCCGTTGCCGGCGTGTGGGCTATCGTTGAGCTCGCGCTTACCCTGCGCAAGACCCGCACCGTTGTCGACTCGCTCGATAAGACCGTGAACGACCTCAACAACACCATCGCCGAGGCTCAGCCTGTGGTGGCAAAGCTCGATGGCGCTGTCGATGAGCTTACGCCGGCGCTTGCCCAGATGGAGCCGCTGCTTAAGTCGAGCAAGACCGCGGTCGATGCCCTGACGTCCAACCTTGTTGAGGTTGAGGCCGTCGTTCGCGACATTTCCGAGGTCACGGGCAGTGTGGCCGAGGCCAGCAGCGCCGTGTCGAGCGTGACTGATTCTGCCGCCGGTGCTGTGCAGAAGCTCTTCAATAAGGTGAAGGCTCCTGCAGCCGACGCCGATCGCAAGCTCGCCGCTGCCGCTGCGGAGGCCGAGCAGCCTACCGAGCGCGTCCTAATTGGCGAGGACGAGGCCGCCGCGGGCGACGATGATGGTCAGAAGTCTGTATCCAAGCCGGCTCAGTATTACACCTATACGCCCGCCGAGACCTCTGAGGAGTCCTGCGATGAGTAGCGAAGCAACCTGCCCCATCACGCTGACCGTTGCCGGCGACCCGCGTCTCGCTCGCCTTGTGCGCATGACGGCAGCCAACGTTGGTGCCCTGTGCTCTATGTCTGTCGATCGCATTGAGGACATCCGCATGGCTGCCGAGGAGGCTTTCATCTTTGGTTGCACCGCGGTCGACTGCGATGACATCACCATCAAATTCGATGTCGATGAGACCCACGTTGGCATGACTATTACCTTTGGCGACCAGGCTACGGTCGATGAAGACGACCAGGCTGCGGTGTATGCCGAGCTCATCCTCGCGAGCGTGTGCGACTCCTACGAAAAGACTGCGGCGCCCCTGACGCTTTCCCTCGACCTCAAGGCGGATATTTAATATGACCGAACGTTCCCGGAGCGGCAAGACCGCTTGGGACAAGGAGAAAACCCGCGAGCTGTTTCGTCGCTACAAGGAGACCGGTGATCCGGACGCCCGCGAGCAGCTCGTCATGTCCCATATGAACCTGGTAAGGTTTCTTGCCAACAAATTTAAGAATCGCGGCGAGCCGCTCGACGACCTCATGCAGGTCGGCTATCTGGGTTTGCTCAAGGCTATCGACCGTTTTGATCCCGAGCGCGGACTCGAGTTCACGACGTTTGCGACACCCACTATCCTGGGCGAGATCAAACGCCATTTCCGCGACAAGGGCTGGAGCGTGCGCGTACCGCGTCGTCTGCAGGAGCTCTCGGCCAAGGTCAACCAGGCTACTGACAAACTTACCAACGAGCTGCAGCGTTCGCCCAAGGTTGAGGAGATCGCTGAGTATCTAGATGTGACTGTCGATGAGGTCCTCGAGGCTATGGAATCGTCTTCGGCCTATACCTCGGTGCCCATCGAGGCTCCTGGTGCGTCCGATTCCGACGATGCGCCGTCGATTCTCGACCGTTACGCCGACGATGACAACGAGCTCGACTTTACCGATGACCGCCTGGTGATCGAGGAAGCCATCCGCGATTTCTCGCCGCGCGAGCGCGAGGTGATCGAGCTGCGCTTTGTGAAGGGCATGACCCAGATCGAGATCGCCAAGAAGCTGGGTATTTCTCAGGTGCAGGTTTCGCGTCTGCTGCGCCGCACGCTTAAGAAGATTCAGGACAAGATCGACCCCGACGGAGTGATGATT
>CABUVH010000069.1 GCA_902494935.1 uncultured Collinsella sp. | reverse complement strand
TTCAGCATCAGGGTAGCGCTGCGACGCGGAAATCGCGCGCCGTTGCCGCGCCCCGCAGTGCCCGCTTCCCCCGAGAACAATTATCAGTGCAGGTAGAACCCTTGCGCAAAAGCCATGTGCTCGCAATATCGCAAAAAGTCTACTCACTTAGCTAGCGACTACACTAAACGGCTGGGCAGAACGCCCATTTCCTGCATTTTCTCGCGCGCTGGCACCCCGCGCCGCCGCTACGCCATAATAGTTGGCGGACAATCGCGAGAGAAAGCAACCATATGGCACAGACCACGACAGATACCGCCGCCAGCACCGTCTCCGGCGCCGGCGCTGCCAGCTCATTCTCGGGCGGCACGGGAACCGAAGCCGAGTTTGGCTCGCTCGGCGCGCTCTCCCCCACCTGGTGGGAGCCCGAGGACGGCAGTGAGCCCGAACCATGGCTCACGCCCGAGCAAGCCTTCGAACGCTTCTTTGAATGGACAAGCGATCGCGGCATTGAGCTGTGGGATCACCAAGAAGAGGCCCTCATGGACCTGGCTGCCGGCGATCACGTCATTTTAGGCACACCGACCGGATCGGGTAAATCGCTCGTCGCGCTGGGCATGCTCTTTATGGGCATGGCACAGGGCAAGCGTTGCTATTACACGGCCCCTATCAAGGCCTTGGTCAGCGAAAAGTTCTTCGATCTGGTGCAGGTACTCGGCCGCGATAACGTCGGCATGATCACCGGCGATACGCATATCAATACCAAGGCGCCCGTCATCTGCTGCACGGCCGAAATCCTTGCCAACGATGCACTGCGCGAGGGCGAGGGCGCCGACGTGGGCTGCGTGGCCATGGACGAGTTCCACTACTTTGCCGACCCCGACCGCGGCTGGGCCTGGCAGGTGCCGCTGCTCACCCTGCCCCACACGCAGTTTATGCTCATGAGCGCCACGCTCGGCGATGTCACCGCCATCGCCGCCTCACTCGAGGAACACACCGGCGCTGCTTGCGACTTGGTTGTCGACGCCCCACGCCCCGTGCCGCTGAGCTACGACTACGTGACGACCTCGCTCGAGGGCACGGTCGAGCTCGCCATGCGCCGCAGCGAGGCCCCGCTCTATATCGTGCACTTTAGCCAAGATGCCGCCCTTGCGACGGCACAGTCACTCGCCAATTTTGGCATCGCCAGCAAGGAGCAGCGCGAGGCCATTAAGGAAGCCGCCAAAGGCACGAGCTTCTCGACGGCCTTTGGCAAGATCCTCAAGCGCTTGCTTGGCTGCGGCGTCGGCGTGCACCACGCCGGTATGCTGCCGCGCTATCGTCTGCTGGTCGAGCGCTTGGCGCAGCAGGGCCTGCTGCCTGTCATCTGCGGCACCGATACGCTCGGCGTCGGCATCAACGTACCCATCCACACCGTGGTCCTCACCGCGCTCACCAAGTTCGATGGCTACAAGATGCGTCGTCTGCGCGCCCGCGAGTTCCATCAGATTGCCGGTCGCGCCGGCCGTTCGGGCTTCGATACCGAGGGCATGGTCATCGCCGAGGCCCCGGAGCACGAGATCGAGAACGCCAAGCTCATGGCCAAGGCGGGTGACGACCCCAAGAAGCTCCGCAAGATTAAAAAGAAGAAGGCCCCCGAGGGCTTTGTCACCTGGAACAAGCAGACCTTTGAGCGTCTGATTGAGACGCAGCCCGAGACGCTCAAGCCGCGCCTGCGCATCACGCACTCCATGGTGATTAGCGTGGTCGAGCAGGGCGGCGACGCCCGTGCCCGCGTACACGACCTCATCGAGACGAGCCTGCAGACCCCCGAGGAAAAGGCCAAGCTCGAGGTTCGCGCCGATGAAATCTTCGCCACACTCATCGATTCCGGCGTCGTCGTTCGCACCGAGGTGCCGCCCGCACCCGACGCCCCGACTGACGCCGCACCAGACATTGACTATGCACTGACGGTCGATCTGCCCGAGGACTTTGCGCTCGATCAGCCGCTCTCGCCGTTCTTGCTTGCCGCGTTGGAGCTGCTCGATCCCGAGAGCGAGACCTATACCATGGATCTGATCTCGATGGTCGAGGCAACGCTCGAGGACCCCAAGCAGGTGCTGCGCGCACAGGAGCGCGCTGCGCGCGACCGCGCGATGGCCGAAATGAAGGCTGACGGCGTCGAGTATGAGGAGCGCTTGGAGCGCATTCAAGACGTCACGTACGAAAAGCCGCTCGAGGATTTGCTCGACGCCGCCTTTGACAAGTACTGCCAGGAAGTGCCCTGGGCAAACGACTATCAGCTCTCTCCCAAGAGCGTCCTGCGCGATATGCTGGAAAGCGCGAGCGATTTTAAGGGCTACATTCAAAAGCTCGGCATCGCCCGCTCCGAGGGCATTCTGCTGCGCTACCTAGCCGAGGCCTACCGTTCACTCGACCGCACCGTGCCCATCGAGAAGCGCGACGAGCGCCTGCGCGACATTATCTCGTGGCTGGGCTTTGTGGTGCGCTCGGTGGACTCGAGCCTGGTGGACGAGTGGGAGAACGCCGGCAACCCGGCAGCCCTCGACGCCGCGCCGCCGCAGGGCATCGACGAGGTCGTGGCGGACCGCCGCGGCTGCACGCTGCTGGTGCGCAACGCACTCTTCCGCCGCGTGACCCTTGCCGCCCGCGAGCACGTTCGCGACCTGGGCGAGCTCGACGACGACTGGGGCATGAGCGAGATCCGCTGGCAAAAAGCACTCGACGCTTACCACGAGCAGCACGAGGAAATCCTCACCGACGGAGATGCCCGCAGCGCCGCGATGTTTTCCATTGACGAGTCCGACGAGAAGACCGCGCACGTATGGCACGTGCACCAGATCTTTGCCGACGAGGATGGCGACCACGACTTTGGCATCATGGGCGATGTCGATCTGGACGCCACGCAAGACGGCGGCGAGGTCATCTTCAAAAACTACCGCGTCGGCTTTATCGAGGACCTGCTCGAAGACTAGCCGAACATACTGGAACGAAACGAAGCGGGGTCGCTGGCAACATCGCCAGCGGCCCCGCTTTTTGCGCGATACGCTATCCCCTACTCGGTATCCTCGACCTCATACGAATCCGCCTCGGCTGGCTCATCATTTGTCTCCGGCGCAGCCCCGCGCGCCTCGTCAAAGGCGGCCTTCATGGTCTTGTTGCCCCACGTGAGCTTGCGAATGGTAAGATCATCGGCCTTCTTGTTGGCCAGGCGCAGATTGTTCTCGGAGGACAGCAACGCCTCCTTGGTTTTCTGCAGATGGCTAATCGTCTTGTCGATCTCATCGATTGCCGTTTGGAACTTGCGGCTCGCGATCTCGTAGTTGCGGCCGAAATCGTTCTTGAACTTCTCCATCTTGGCTTCGAAGTTCGTGACGTCGATATTCTGCTGTTTGTACTCCGCCAGCTCCTGCTTATAGCGCAGCGAACCCATGGCGGCGTTGCGCAGCAGCGTGATCATGGGAATAAAGAACTGCGGGCGAATCACGTACATCTTCTCGTAGCGATAGCTCACGTCCACGATTCCCGCGTTGTAAAGCTCGCTCTCGGGCTCGAGCAGCGTGCAGAGCACCGCGTACTCACAGCCTTTCTGGCGACGATCGTGATCGAGTTTCTTAAAGAAGTCCTCGTTTTTATGCTTGGTCGCGGTCTCGTCGTTCTCGTTTTTCATCTCGAACATAATCGAAATGACCTCGTTGCCGCTTGCGTCGCACTCGCGGAAGATAAAGTCGCCCTTGGTACCCTCGGACGCATCGTTATCTTTCTCGAAGTACGCGTTAGGAAACGCCGTCATGCGCAGGCGATTGAACTCGGTCTCGCAGTGCTGCTCGAGTGACTCGCCCACCATCTTGGTGGACAGGCGGACCTTCATGTCCTTAAGGCGCTCAATCTCTTCATCCTTGTAGCGGATCAGTTCATCGCTCGCGCGCTTGGCTTGAGCAAGCTCGAGCTCATGCGCCGCCTTGGCCTGCTCCTCGCGCGAATCGCGCACTGCCAACTCACTCGTCAGTTTCGCACGCGCCTCGTCGCGCTCTCGCTCCGCCGCGGCAACTGCTTCCGAGAGCTCCATTTTGGCAGCCAGTTCTTGCTCGCGCAACCGGGCGCGCAGGCCCTCGGCCTCGCGCTCGGACTGTACCTTAGCGTTCGAGAACTTCTCGCGCACTTCTGTCTGGTAATCGGAAAGCCTGCGATCCGCTTCATTGTGAGCAGCATCAAGCTTACGCTGCGCCTCGGCCGCAGCAGTTGCGAGTGCCATTTCTTGAGCCCTATCTGCTGCAGCAAGCTTGGCCTGCAATTCTGCAATCTGAGCATCGCGCGCGGCGAGATCATGTTGAGTTGCATTGCGAACCGCCGCCTCGGCGATTTTAGCTTCGTCGGCCTTGTGATTGAGCTCCGCCTTCAGAGCATCGATCTCGCGCTGAAGCTCAGCATTCTCTTTTTGAGCATTGGCTCGTGCCTCAACCGCCGCGCGCTGGCTTGCACTCTCGCGCTCTGCGGCAGCGCCCTCGAGCTTAGCGCGCAGCTCGGCAAGCTCGGCATCGCGCTTGGCGACCTCTTGTGCCAGCTGCTGAGCCGCAGCGTTCTTCTGATCAACAAGCTGAGCGTTGCGCTGAGACTCTGCCTTTTGCAAGGCAGCCGTCGAACGCGAGCGCTCAAGCTCCAGCGCCTGCTCGCCCTCGCGCTGGACTGCCTTCACACGCTCATCCAGGTCGCGCGAAAACTCGGCATCGCGCACTTGCTTGACAATATCCGCATAGCCAGACGCATCGACCTTAAAAACTTCGCCGCAATGCGGGCACTTAATCTCGTTCATAGCAGCTCCTCGATGGACGCAAATTTCGACCGCCTACACTCTACCGCGCCGCACGGACAAAAAAGGCGCCGCTGCCATAATGGCAACGGCGCCAGAGCCACCACAAAGGTGCCTGTCCCCTTTGTGGTGGCTCTGGCGCCCTATAACCCAAAGAAGCTAAGAATCTGATCACGGCTTACGGGCTTGTACTCGTTGGCATCGAGACCGACATCGTAGCGAAAGATAGGGCGCTCGCGATCGCGGTTGCGCACGTTGGTGCGGTCTCCCCTGCTGTGGATATGCCCGTGCAGCATGACGGCGCCACGCGCCTTGCCGTTCCAGCTGAGCATGGGGTAATGGCTCAACACCAGGCGATGGCCCTTGGCATAGCCGGGAGCAATCTCCAGGTAATCGCGCACGTCTTCCCAAATCTGCGGTACGTCGGGATCTTCCCAGTCGCCGTCATGGTTACCACGGATGAGCGTCACGTTCTGACATTCGATACGCTCGCGCAGACGCACCGCCTCCGCCAGGGGCAAACGATAGGTAAAGTCTCCCAAGATATAGAGACGGTCGTCCGCCGCCACGCACTCATTGACGGCATCGATGACCTTGCGGTTCATCTCCTCGACCGAATCAAACGGCCGATCCATATCGTGCAAGATATTCGTATCGCCCAGGTGCAGGTCGGCGGTAAACCACATCATCGTCTATGCCCTCATTTCGCAACGCGTTCAACTCGTGCTAAGTATACAGACGCAGCGATGCGGCGGTTAGCCAAAGAGCCCGCCAAACAGTCCACGGCGGCGCTTGCCTTTCTTTTTCGAAGCGTCACCCTGAGTTTTCTTGTCCTGTCGTTTCCTACGGTCCTGCTCCAGCTCATCGTCGTCGAGTAGCATATCCCACTCAAACGGATCGTCTGTCAGATTGAATAGGTCGTCGTCATCAAACATGGCCGCCTCCCTTGCCGACTAGCGAGCATCCACCACATAGAGGCCAACGCGCACCTGGTGCCACGGGCTGCGCTCGGGAGCAACCTGTTGCACGCGGGCCTCAAATACGTCCTCGTGGCCGTAATACATCATCAAGGACAGTGGGCCGACCTCGTTTCCCGGAACATAGCCAAGCTTGGTGTTGCCGTAATAAATCGCAACCGCCTCAGGGTCATGGGGATTATCGCGCTCGGCACACAGCGTCAGCTTATCGCCCGCTTTAAGATCGCCCAAGACCAAGGCGCCATCGGCATACTGAAATCCTGCAATGTGAAATGACAGAAGAACACGCGAAGGCTCGTACATAGCAGCTCCTCTAACGGCCGGATAAACCGGTGTGTAACCTTATTGAGAAGTCTACGAACTCGCGCGGACACAAATTCGCCCCACCCGCGCCTTTTCGACCGTTTGTCGCTACACCATCTGATTCTAATGCACAAACATGCGCACGAACTTGTGCTTCCAGCTTGCGTAGGGCGCATACCGAAACGGCACGTCCGGCCACGTTGCCTTGTTCACGACGCTCTTCTTGTGGCTAAACGTATCGAAGCTCTCGCGGCCATGGTACTGCCCCATACCGCTCGCGCCCATGCCGCCAAAGCCCATATGGCTCGTAGCCAAGTGCATGATGGTGTCGTTGACGCAGCCGCCGCCAAAGGGCACGTAGCGCACAAAGCGCTGTTGAACCGTACGGTCCTGGCTAAAGATATACAGGGCCAGCGGCGTTGGACGATCCGTAATAAACGCTTCGGCCTCGTCTAGGCTCTCAAACGTCAGCACCGGCAAGATGGGGCCGAAAATCTCCTCCTGCATCACGGCGTCATCGGGGGTCACGCCGTCCAAAATCGTCGGCTCGATCTTGAGCGACGTCTCGCGCGCGGTACCTCCAAGCACGACCTTATCGGGATCGATCAGCCCGCGCGCACGCGCAAAATGCTTGGCGTTGACGATATGCCCGTAGTCCTCGTTATCGAGCGGATGCTCGCCAAACATACGGCGGGCCTCCTCCTTGATAAGGTCCAGCAGCTCGTCGTGCACGCGCGCATCGACCAACAGGTAGTCGGGCGCCACGCAGGTCTGCCCCACGTTGAGCCATTTACCAAAGGCGATACGCCGTGCCGCAACCTTCAAGTTTGCCGTCGCATCCACGATGCAGGGACTCTTTCCGCCCAGCTCAAGCGTCACAGGCGTAAGGTTTTTACTTGCGCGCTCCATAACGAGTTTGCCGACCGGAACGCTACCGGTAAAGAAGATCTTGTCCCAGTGCTCATCGAGCAGCGCTTCGTTCTCGGCGCGCCCGCCCTCGACAACCGTCACCAGGCGCGGATCAAATGCCTCTTCACAGATTTGCCTGAGCACCGCGCTCGATGCCGGAGCATAGGCGCTCGGCTTGATGACCACGGTATTGCCCGCGGCAAGGGCGCCGGCGAGCGGCTCGAGTGTTAGCAAAAACGGGTAGTTCCACGGAGCCATGATGAGTGTGACGCCATAGGGCACGGCTCGCGTTTTGCACGCGCTCACGGCGTTAGCGAGGTCGCACGGACGCAGGCGCGGACGACTCCATCGAACCACGTGAGCGATCTGATGTCGAATCTCGGAAAGCGATGTGCCAATCTCGCACATATAGGCCTCGTCATGCGACTTTCCCAAATCGGTCTTGAGCGCATGAGCGATATCGGCCTCGTGGGCCCGCACCGCATCGCGTAAACTCACGAGCGCGCGACGTCGAGCATCGACATCAAACGTGGCGTGCGTCTTAAAGTAGGCGCGCTGATCGCCGACGATGCGCGCAATTTCCTCGGTGTTCATGGCACCCTCCTAGTTCTCGTCCTCAAACATACCACCCGCGACGACCTCGTACATATGCTCGAGCTCCGAGCGGTCCATCAAAAGTGGAACGGGGTACAGGGGATTGGCCTCGGCATCGGCATGGGCCGCCATTTGCGGAATATCGGAGCGGCGAATACCCGAGACATATTTGGGGATTCCCAGGGCCTCGTTCATGCGGTCGACCCAATCGATAAAGGCCTCGGCCGCAAGACTGTCCTGCGCGGTAGCCGGCGCAATGCCCGCCATGCGAGCAAGATCGGCAAGCTTGGGGGCGGCGGCGTCACCATAAGCGCGAAGCATGTGCGGCAGGATGATCGCGTTGGCCAAACCGTGCGGAATTCCGTATCGGCCGCCTAGACTGTGCGCGATGGCATGAACGTATCCAACATAGGAGCGCGTAAAGGCAACTCCCGCCTTATACGCCGCCGAAAGCATATTGCGACGCGCACGCATGTCGTCGCCATGCTCATAGGCCTCGAGCAAATTGTCGTGGATGAGCTGCACCGCCTGTCGCGCCATCTTGCGCGTATAGGGCGTGGTGCTTCGCCCGATAAACGCCTCGACGGCATGCGTCAGGGCGTCCATGCCCGTCTGCCCCGTAATGGAGGCGGGCAGACCGAGCGTAAACTCGGGGTCGTGCGCCGCAAAGCGCGGGATAAGCACAAAGTCGTTAATGGGATACTTGTAGTGCGTCTCGTCATCGGTAATTACCGCCGCAAGCGTGACCTCGCTTCCCGTGCCCGCCGTGGTGGGAACGGCGATGAGCAGCGGCAGACGACGATGAATCCGCAGCAGCCCGCGCATCTTGTTGATGGGCTTGCTTGGCTGCGCAATGCGTGCGCCCACGCCCTTGGCGCAGTCCATGGCTGATCCTCCGCCAAAACCGATAATGGCCTGGCAGGCGCGCTCTCGATACAGGGACGCCGCCTCCTCCACATTCGAGACCGTGGGGTTCGCACGCGTTTCGGCATAGACCGTAACGCCAATCCCCTGAGCCGTAAGCGCCCGCTCGAGTGATGCCGTGAGTCCCAAACGTGCAATGCCAGGGTCTGTCACGATAAGGACCTTCTGGATCGAGCGCTTTTGAAGCACCGCGGGCACATCCTCGGCATGCTCCAGAATGCGCGGCTCGGTATAGGGCAGGATCGGCAATGCAATGCGAAAAACCGTCTGATATGTTCGGCACCAGGCACGACGGGCTAGATGCATAAAGGAAACTCCTTCATTTGTTGATAGGTCAACATTTGCTCGCCCGATTGTACTCAGCAAAAATCGCAGACGGCCTCCCAATCGTTAATCAATCAACATCTTCATATCTCGAAATTGTTTTATTAAAAATCATTCCTAATAGGCTTCACATTTGGTTGCATTTATGGATAATAGAACTCGTCAAGACGCACGTCCGGAGAGGGCCCTTACGGGACCGGACGAGCGCACAATCGCCATCGATCGAAAGGATCGAATCATGAAGTTTGTTTGCCCCGTTTGCGGTTATGTGGAAGAGTTCGACGGCGACCAGCTGCCCGAGGACTTCAAGTGCCCCCAGTGCGGCGTTCCCGGTTCTCGTTTCCTGAAGCAGGAGGAGGGCCAGCTCGAGTGGGCTGCCGAGCACGTCGTGGGCGTCGCCAAGATGGAGGGCGTCTCCGAGGACATCGTTGCCGACCTGCGCGCCAACTTTGAGGGCGAGTGCTCCGAGGTCGGTATGTACCTGGCCATGGCTCGCGTCGCCCATCGCGAGGGTTATCCCGAGATCGGCCTGTACTGGGAGAAGGCTGCCCACGAGGAGGCCGAGCACGCCGCCAAGTTCGCTGAGCTCCTGGGCGAGGTCGTGACCGACTCCACCAAGAAGAACCTCGAGATGCGCGTTGAGGCCGAGAACGGCGCCACCGCCGGAAAGACTGATCTTGCCAAGCGCGCCAAGGCCGCTGGCCTCGATGCCATCCACGATACCGTGCACGAGATGGCTCGCGACGAGGCTCGTCACGGCAAGGCTTTCGCCGGCCTGCTCAAGCGCTACTTTGGCTAAGCCAACCGCTTGAGACATAACCTCTAGCTCGATGAGGCCCGGACCGTATTGGTTCGGGCCTTTTTAATATGAGCAGGACATTGTCAAGAGGCAAAATCGGGCCTGGCCCCAACGATATGGGGTCAGGCCCTCTCCCTATATCAGCCCGTCCGCGGCGACCTCGGCGTGTCTTACCGACGC
>CABUVH010000068.1 GCA_902494935.1 uncultured Collinsella sp. | reverse complement strand
GTGAAAGAGGAGGGCATTGACCTTTTGGTCATGCCCGACGATTGAACGTCAGATTGCCGCTTAGGGGCGTTTGCAGCGTCAATTGGTTAGGCGAAGACGATTAGGTTGTCTCGATGGATCGCCGGCTTCTCGGCCAGGTCTGCCAGCAGGCGGTTGCTGGCAATCTGGTCCTGGCGGCGACCGGCAGCAAGCTCCAGCACGTCCGAATCGGCTTCGGCGATACCGCGGGCGACAACCATACCGCTCGGATCGCACACATCGAGCACATCGCCCTCGGCAAACTGGCCATCGACCTCGCGAATACCCACCGCAAGCAGGGAAGAACCACGGCTGACCAGCGCCTTCGCAGCACCATCATCGACCGTTACCGAACCGTGGGCCTTGTCACCCAACGCGATCCACAGTTTGCGGGGTGCGATGTCCAGGCGCTCCGCCGGCGGATCGAACAGGGTTCCCACGCTCTCGCCGCGGGCGAGGCGCACGAGCGCATCGGGCTCCTCGCCCGAGCAAATCACGCTCTGAATGCCCGCCGTCATCAGGATGCGGCTCGCGCGGATCTTGGTAATCATGCCGCCCGTGCCCACCGATGTGGAAGAATCGCCCGCCGAGGCAATAATCTTGGCATCGATCTTATGCACGACAGGAACAAACTCGGCCGTGGGGTCCTCATGCGGATTGGCAGTATAGAGACCATCGATGTCCGAGAGCGTCACGCACAGATCGGCAGATACCAGGCAGCTCACGAGCGCCGCCAGTGTGTCGTTGTCGCCAAACTTGATCTCGTCGACGGTAACGGTGTCGTTCTCGTTGACGACCGGCACCACGCCCAGCTCCACCAGACGCAGCAGGGCGTCGCGCGCGTGCAGGTAGGACGTGCGACGCGCCGTGTCGTGACGCGTGAGCAGCACGAGCGAGGTGAGCAGGTCGCGCGCATGGAACTCCTCGTCGTAGGCCGACGAGATGATGCACTGACCAGCCGAGGCGCAGGCCTGCAGGCTCGGAAGGTCGCCGACCGGCTTGCGGTCGAAGCCCAACACGGGATAGCCACAGGCAATAGCGCCCGAGCTCACCACGACCAGACGCCAGCCGAGCTTGCGCAGCGCTGCGGCTTGATCGGCAAGTCCGCCGATAAAGGCGCGGTTGACCTTGCCATCGGCGCCCACCACCGTGGACGAACCGATCTTTACCACCATCGTTTTATAAGAAGTCGTCATACGTCAAACCAATCAACTGTTCAGCGAACGGCCGAGCTGGCGGCCAAGGGAGCGTGACTCGCCCCTACCGCCCAAGGAATTAGTGAGCCCAGGGGAAGGCCGATGCCGCGGCCATGTTCTTGCGCACGAGCTCGTCGCGCACCTGTGCCAGGCCCTGCTCCATGCCCACCACATAGGTCTGCGGATACAGGAAGCGCTTGTAGACCGGATCCAGATGGTCAAGCGCCCAGGCGCAACGCTCGCGTGCGTCCTCGATACTCTCGCGCGGGGCAACAGCGCTGCCATCGCGCACGATCGGCACCAGCAGCTCGCGATACTCAAGCTCCGACACATCGGTCACCAGGGCGGCATCGTTCACGGCCACGAGGGTATTGCCGCGCGCGGCGCCCTCCCCCGTCAGATGGTCCTCGTCATAGATCATGTCACAGATCGGGCCGCCAAAGCCGTCGTAATAGCGGCGCACGCGCTGCACGCCCGGGATCGTGCGCTTGTAAGGCTGCTCGGAGAGCTTGACCACCGGCGTCCACGGGTCCGTCTCGCTCGCACGGCGGGCGGAAAGCTTGTACACGCCGCCCAACGCCGGCTGGTCATAGCAGGTCGCGAGCTTGGTGCCCACGCCAAAGCTATCGATGGGTGCACCCTGGTCGAGCAGCGACTGGATCGTGTACTCGTCCAAATCGTTGGAAACCGAGATTCCCACATAGGGCAGGCCCTCGGCATCAAAACGGCCGCGGACATACTTGGAGAGCTTGGCGAGGTCACCCGAGTCAATGCGAATAGCCGACAGGCGCTCGCCCGCCGCCTCCATCTCCTTGGCAACCGTAATGGCATGCTCGCAGCCCTCGCGCACGTCGTAGGTGTCGATGAGCAGTGTGCAGTTCTTGGGACTCGACTTGGCAAAGGCACGGAAGGCCTCGAGCTCGGAATCAAAGCTCATCACCCAGCTGTGCGCATGCGTGCCAAAGACGGGAATACCGTAGCGGCGACCGGCGAGCACATTGGACGTAGAGGAACAGCCGGCCACATAGCTCGCGCGCGCGACGGCCAGACCGCCATCGGGACCCTGGGCGCGGCGCAGGCCAAACTCGGCCACGGGACGGCCGTCCGCCGCCAACACCACGCGCGCCGTCTTGGTGGCGACAAGTGTCTGGAAGCCGACGATGTTGAGCAGCGCTGTCTCGAGCAGCTGGCACTCCAGCGCGGGACCGGTGACGCGCACCATGGGCTCGCGAGGAAAGACGAGCTCGCCCTCGGGGACGGCGTCGATATTTACATGCGCACGAAAATCGCGCAGGTAGTCAAGGAATCCAGGCTTAAACATCGCGCCACCGGCCGGGGCCTGGAGCGAGGCGAGGTAGTCGATATCCTCGGGCGTAAAGCGCAGATTCTCGACCAGCTCGGGCAGCTCGGCGGTACCGCACATGACGGCGTAGGCGCTACCAAAGGGATGGTCGCGGTAAAACGCGGTAAAACAACCCTGCTCATTGGCCTTGCCGCTCTCCCACAAGCCCTGGGCCATAGTGAGCTCGTACAGATCGGTGAGCATTGCAATGTCGGTGGGATGCGAGATGTCGGTCAAAGCCATGGGGCGACCTTTCGGATGCGTTGTGCAGAAGTTGAGGGTTGGACAAGGCGGACGTGCGGGCATGGAACCCGGCACGAACAGGTTAGTGCAGACCCATGCTGCCCGTGATCGTGTAGACCATAAAGACGATAAACGCGATGAGGGCGAGCACGATGATGATTTTTTGAGCCGGAGCCATGCCGGGGATCTCATTCTCGCCCGTAGGCTCCTTGGAGGTGACCATGCGCTGGGCAAACGTCATCTCGTCACGGCTCGGCGTGGGCTCGGCGGGCTTGGGGCGAGTGACCTTTTTAGGTTGAGGTTTAGGCGCGGCAGGCGCAGGCTTCGCGGCGGCGGGCTTGGGCGCGGGCGCGGGCTTGGGCGCTGATGCGGCGTTCGCGGCGGCCTCCTCGGCCTTTGCGCACTCGGCACGCAGGGCAGCCAGCTCCTCACGCTCGCGACGGGCCTCTTCCTGAGCCTCGCGGCGGGCCTTCTCGGCGCGGAGCTCTTCCAACTCGGCGCGCTCCTCGTCGGACAATGGTTGGGACTCAAGCTCGGCCATAGTACAGCCCTTTCTTTCAAAAAAAGCCGCCGACACAATGTCGACGGCTTATCAAATCCAAGGGTGGAGACGAAGGGAGTCGAACCCTCGGCCTCTGCCATGCGACGGCAGCGCTCTCCCAACTGAGCTACGTCCCCAGGACAAGTTGATATTTTACCTACGGCTCGCCAACTGTCAACGCCCAATACCCAGTCTTTTTGGGACGGGGCCATTTTGACTACCTTTCGAGCAAGCATTCCACTCGATGATTTTTTAATCCCCATCCCAGAAAAATCATCGGCGAACGCACTACTTTGCGCTGGTGAGGACGCCGGTGGTGTCGAAGGCCGGGGTAAAGCTCTCGTCTACCGCGCCACCTTCTTGCCAGAACATCGTCGTAAAGCCCAGGTCATCGGCATGGTCGAGCACCTGCTCGTACTCCTCGCGCGTCACGGCGCGTGCCAACTCGCCGCCTTGCTCGCGCATGAGCGCATTGGGCGTGTACTGGTTCATGACCGAGATCGGCACATCGCCCACCGTCTGCCACACCAGGTCCAGCACTCGACACGAATCGTCTGCATGTCCCGGCAGCACCAGGTGACGCACGATCATGCCGCGCTTCATGAGCCCGTCCTCGTCCACCAGCTCTCCCCCGCGGCGCTCGATCTCGCGCGCCATCTGGGCCAGGCCCGACACGGCCACACGCGGATAGTCCTGAATATGAGAGAGCGACTGTGCAAGCCCTGCATCGGCATATTTAAAGTCGGTAAGCCACACGTCGACCAGATCGCCGAGCGCCGCCACGGCACTCGCGCGCTCATATCCGCTTGTGTTGTAGACGATGGGGATGACCAGCCCGCGCGCCCGTGCCGCGGCAATCGCAGCCGGCAGCAGATGCGCGTAGTGCGTCGCCGTCACCAAATTAATATTGTTGGCGCCCTGGTCCTGAAGTTCCAACATAATCTCGACCAGACGCTCGGGCGAAATCTCAAGCCCAAAATTTCCCGTCGAGATCTCGTGGTTCTGGCAATAGACGCATTTGAGCGAGCAGCCGCTAAAGAAGATCGTGCCCGAACCGGCCTCGCCCGAGATAGGCGGCTCCTCCCACATATGAAGCGCCGCGCGGGCCACCTTGAGCGTGTCATTAGCACCGCACACGCCGTGCGCGCCCTCATCGCGCGCCGCACCGCAACGGCGCGGACACAAATGGCAGGCGGGCGAAAAAAGTTCGGTCAACGACGTCGGCATAAAAACATGCTCCAAAACAACGATTCAGCAGCTCAAACGCAAAAGGACCAGCCGCACAGACGGCTCGAGCCCAAGGCGCCGTAATCGTCCGACACGATTTTTGTAATGTCAAGACTAGAATCCACAAAGTGCCGCTTTATGATGTAGGTATTCCGCCCCCCGCGGAGCAACTGGGTGAACCGTCGCGTTTATTTAGGGAGCCCACACAGTCGTACCTAGTACAGGTATCCTTCGTTGTTAAGGACGCTGGAACAGTCGATGAGGGCACCCACCTGTTTTAGGTGGGTTCATTTTCGTAACGTGGGGGGTGGTTTTCTTTTGCCGAAAATCGCCATTGCAAATCCCACCAAGATCCCCAAAAGGCACCAGACAGAGCCCCACTATCACCCCAATATCTGGTAAGCACGTGATTCTCGCCCCGTGCAATTCCTTACACCCCCCTTAGTCGAGTATCATGGGTCAGCTATACCCTTTGCGGCATGGCATCCTTTGACCTTTTCCTTCGACGCTTGGCGGTTTATCGATTCATGGCTTCCTCCACGAGCTTCATACCGTACCTTTGCGTGGCAGTCGCGGCTTTTATCACGACCTTCCTTGCGGTGCCCCTGGTCAAGCGCTTGGCAATCAAGCTCGACGCCGTCGACTATCCTTCCAAGCGCCGCATCAACACTAAGCCCATCCCGCGCATGGGCGGCACGGCGGTCTTTTTGGGCCTCGTCGTCGCCTGCATCGTGCAGATCCTAGGCACCTGGTACCTGGGCTGGCCGCCCGTATTGGTGCCCCACCCCCGTCTGCACATCAGCTACCCCATACTGGCGCTTTCTTTTACCGTCATCTTTGCGACCGGCGCGATCGACGACATCTACCAGCTCAAGCCCAAGCAAAAGCTCGCCGGTCAGGTCCTCGCCGCGCTCATCGCCTGCGTGGGCGGCCTGCGCATCGGCGTCATCGTCAACCCGTTTGCCCCCGGCGAGATCATGCTCGGCTGGCTCGCCTACCCCATCACCGTGATCTACCTGGTGGCGTTCACCAACATCATCAACCTTATCGACGGCCTCGACGGCCTGGCCACAGGCATCTGCGGCATCGCGTCGTTCACCATGTTTTCGGTCGCCGTGCTCTCGGGCCGCATCGACGCCGCCGCGCTCTCCATCGCGCTCTTTGGCTCGTGCCTCGCCTTCTTGCACTATAACTTCAACCCCGCGAGCATCTTCTTGGGTGACTCGGGGTCGCTACTTCTGGGCTTTGCGCTGGGTTCCATCTCGCTGCTCAACGTGAGCCGCACCGCCGCGCTCACCTCGCTCATCATCCCGCTCATCGTAGCCGGCGTGCCCATCATCGACACGTTTAGCGCCATCGTGCGCCGCAAGCGCGCCCACATTAGCATTGGACAGGCCGACAAGGGCCACATCCACCACCGCCTCATTCAAGAGGGCTACAACCAAAAGCAGGCCGTACTGCTCATCTACGCCTGGTGCATCATGCTTTCGGCCGGCGCCGCCGCCATCAATCAGGTCGATGTCCCCATGCGCGTGCTCATCTTTACCGTGCTCGCCATTGGCTCGGCGGCCTTCGCCAAGCACCTGCACCTGTTTGAACCTGTGCTACGTCACCATTACAACAAGCGCACACACGAAGACGAGTTGGTAACCCCCGACGACCCCGCTTTTAAGCAGGAGGAACAAGCGGCCGAGGAGCGCAAAGAAGAGCAGCGCCACCACGAGCTCTAGGGCAAGCTGCCGAGGATGCGCCCAGGTGCCGCTGGCCAAGCGCAGCCGAGCCGCACCCATCGCACAAGCCACCCCGCTCCCGTCCCTCGCCTACTTACGCCCCGCCCCTCCAATAAACGCGTTATCATCTTGACCCATGAACATACGTTAGGAGCAATCATGCCAAACGAGAACAGCTACGAAGTCGCGCTGCAAAAGAGCAACGCCATTCGCGAGGGCCTGGCCAAGACGCCCGAGAAGTTCACCATGCTTACCGGTGACCGCCCCACCGGCCGCTTGCACCTGGGCCACTACTTTGGCACCCTCAAGGGCCGCGTGGAGCTGCAGAACATGGGCACCAAGACCAACGTGCTCATCGCCGACTACCAGGTCATCACCGACCGCGACACCACCGAGCACATCCAGGACAACGTGTACAACATGGTCATGGACTACCTTGCCTGCGGCATCGACCCCGACAAGACCATGATCTATGCGCACTCCGCCGTGCCCGCCGCCAACCAGCTCATGTTGCCGTTCTTGTCGCTGGTCTCCGAGGCCGAGCTGGCGCGCAACCCCACGGTTAAGGCCGAGATGGAGGCATCGGGCCACGAGCTCACCGGCCTTCTGCTCACCTATCCGGTGCACCAGGCCTGCGACATCCTGTTCTGCAAGGGCAATGTGGTGCCCGTCGGCCGCGACCAACTGCCGCACATCGAGCTCACCCGCACCATCGCCCGCCGCTTTAACAACCGCTACGGCAAGGTGTTCCCCGAGGTCGACGCGCTGCTGTCCGAGACCCCGCTGCTGCCCGGCCTGGACGGTCGCAAGATGAGCAAGAGCTACGGCAACGCCATCAACATCTCGATGACCGCCGAGGAGACGGCCAAGCGCATCAAGAAGAGCCAGACCGACTCCGAGCGCATGATCACGTTCGATCCCGAGAACCGCCCCGGCGTGTCCGGCCTGCTTTCGACGGCCGCCATCTGCACCGGCCGTTCCGAGGTCGAGATTGCCGAGGAGATTGGCATGGGCGGTTCCGGCCAGCTCAAGAAGTACGTGACCGAGGCCGTCAACGAGTACTTCGCGCCGATCCGCGAGCGTCGCCAGCGCTATGAGAACGATCTGGACTATGTGAAGGACGTGCTGCACGAGGGCAACCGTCGTGCCAACGAGATCGCCGAGCAGACCCTGGCCGAGGTTCGGGACGCCATGGGCATGGTGTACTAAACCGATCTGCTGGCTTGAGCTTTCGATTGCTTTAGGGCGGGCGCTACGGCGTCCGCCTTTTTTGGTGCCCGACCTGTTCGGCTCCGCCCATCGCACTCCCCCGACAAACAGGAACAGGCCCGCCGGCAGTTAGTTGCCAGCGGGCCTGTTCCCGAAGTACACCGTTGAATCGCACAGAGGGGAGGAATGCGAATCAAACTCAACAGGGCAGGCTTTTTCATCGCCTATTGCCTGCTCCGTTGCTGAATCCAATATAGTTCACCGTGGTTTACTTTCTAGCATCAATATGCGCAGCCATAGCTTCTCCATAAGTTAGCCCCGGTAAACCTGCAACGGAAAACCACCACGATGGGGACAGGCACCTTTGTGGTGGTTTTGACGAAGCCCGCCACTACAGCCCGGCAGGCCAGCGACAGGCGGCCAAGTCGACGTGCATGTCGTCCTTAAACGCCACACCCTCCCCTAGCAAAAGCTCACGTTGAGCATCGGGGCCGCCAAAGGCAAAGCCCTCACAGATACGGCCGTCGGCAAACACCACACGATGACAGGGAATTTGGCCAGGACGTGGGTTGCTATGCAGCGCATAACCCACATAGCGCGCACTGCGCGGACGACCGGCGAGCAGCGCCACCTGGCCGTACGTAGCGACCATCCCCTCGGGAATCTGCTCGACCACCTCGTACACCCGCTCAAAAAAGCCCTCAGACGCCATCGCATGCTCCTCTCAACCGAAACCAGCATAAACCACCACAAAGGTGCCTGTCCCCTTTGTGGTGGTTTTGACCGGAAAGCTAGTTGGCGGGGCGGAAGAAGGCTACGGCTACGGCGCCGGGACCTACGTGAGTGCCGATGGTGGCGCCAATGGTGTGGATGGGCAGCTCATTCTCGACATGGCCGGCCCACAGCGCGGCGCTGTCCTCGATGTACTTCTTGAGCACGGCGTCCGAAAGGCCTGTATAGCCCAGCGCCAGCGGCACGGAGAAGTCGACGCCGCCCGCCTTTTCGACCTTCTGGTTGAGCAGGTTGCGGCCGTTCTTGGAGCCACGGGCCTTGCCCAGCTGCACGATCAGGCCGTCCTCGGCGGCAACTACGGGCTTCACGTTGAGCAGCGTGCCCACGGCGCCCGCAGCAGCAGACAGGCGACCGCCGCGCACCAAGTACTCCAGCGTCTCGAGCAGGCCGATAACCACCACGCGGTCGCGCACGGCCTCGACGGCCGCCGCGATCTGGGCCGCACTACGGCCCTCGTCTACCAAGCGCAGCGCATACTCGACCAGGACACGCTCGCCCAGGGTGACGTTATTGCTGTCTACCACGAGCACGTCGCCGCCCGGCGCCTCGGCAAGTGCGGTACGGGCACTCTGATTGGTGCCCGAAAGTTTGGCGCCCACGGTAATAATCACTGCCTCGTCGCCGGCCTCGCGCGCCTCGGCAATCGCCTGCGAAAACGCGTACGGGTTGACCTGGCCGGTCTTGGGCAGCTCATCGCGCTCCACGAGCATTTCGTAAAAGCGCTGATGATCGATGTCGACGCCATCCATGTACACATCGGTGCCAAAGGTGACGGACAGCGGCAGAACACGCAGAGCGGGGTGCTCAGCCGGCGACATATCGCTCGCGGAATCGGTAATAATACGAATGGACATAGCGAATCCTTTCTTGCGCGGACCCCTCGCAGGGAATTTAGACAGCAATGCCCCGGCACGGCATACGCGCTCAAACGGGACTATGCAGTTGTTAATTGGAAGCAAATGCCTTGGCGGCCTTAGATCTCGCGCAGGGTGTTGAGAATCGTGCGTAGCGACGCATACATCTGCTCGCGCTGCTCCACACCCATAGCCTTACCGGTGGTATCGAGCACCTCGCGAATGATGCGGTCCGCCTCGCTCATACTCTCGCCGCCCAGAGCGGTCAGGCGCACCGGAGCACGATACTTAACGGCGGCATCGCCCGAATCATCGACCTCGACGTAGCCGCCCTCCTCCAGATGCGCGAGCGTGCGCGAGACGGCGGCGCGGGTCACGCCTGCCATGCGAGCGAGGTCGGCGCCAGTCAGGCCGTCCTTGCTGCGCTCAAGATAGTACAGGCACATAACGTCGGAGCCCTTGAGGCCCAGCCTTGCGCCCTCGGATGTCTTAATGCGCTGGATCTCCTTGTAGAGCCCGCTGATCAGTCCGACAAAGTCCTCGAAACGTGTCTCGTCGTTCTGCTGCATGGGAGACGACCGCCTTTCGCTTGCATAATGCTAACGGGTAAACATCTTAACCGTACTTATCGGCCGCCAGCCCTGCGCACCCTATTTGTTAACCCATCAACATAAAAACCACCACAAAGGGGACAGGCACCTTTGTGGTGGTTT
>CABUVH010000067.1 GCA_902494935.1 uncultured Collinsella sp. | reverse complement strand
GCGCCAGGGAGATAGTGGACGAGATAGTCGAGAAGCGCGGTCTCAAGAAGGAGTAACATCGGGACTTGCAGCGACGGACCTCAGGACACTCTTACACCACGTCTGCGCGCGCGACCAGTTTCAAGTCGAGTTTTGCCGATTTCGACCAAGAATCGCTGCTACTAAAAGGGTAACAGTACTCATATTCGCCCTTTTTTGGCCGCAAGCCCTAAAACAAGCCTCGCCAGGGTCGGGAAACGGGCCAAATCGTCGGCCTCGAGGCTTATTCCACGGTGCCGTAGACAGCGCCCCAGCCGTGGGCGGCCAAGGCGGAGTTGAGCTGGTCGCAAAGTGACTGGCGGTCGTAATAGCCGGGCGGTAGCAGGTTGACGATTTCCATGAGATCAGGCGCCAGGTCCAAGATTTCGGCCTGTACGATCAGATCCAGGCGGTCGATGGCGTGGCGGTCGTAAAACAGCCCGTCGACCAGGCGCTGCAGGTCGCCGAATTCCTCGGCCTGGAACGATCCGTACTCCATAGTGCCTCCTTGGGCGCCCGCGCCGGCATGCGCGGCGATTCGTAATTCATTGCGATGGACTTAATCTATCACGGCTTCATAACGTTTCGACGGTGGCGGTCTATACTTAGAAGAACTGCAATGTACCGCTTCGCGAAAGGTCGCACCCATGCAGACGATCTACCAGAAGATGGAGACCACCGAACTCGATGCCGCCATCGAGGCGCTCAAAGCCGAGGTCGCCGAGGTCAAGGCCAAGGGCCTGGCGCTCGATATGGCCCGCGGCAAGCCGTCGCCCGCCCAGGTGGACATCTCGCGCCCCATGCTCGATATCCTCAACGCCGACGCCGATCTGCACGACGGCAGCGTCGACTGCTCCAACTATGGCTGCTTCGAGGGCATTCCCTCGGCACGCAAGTTGGCAGGGGAGTTCCTGGGCTGCCCCGCCGAGCAGACGCTCGTGCTGGGTTCGTCGAGCCTTTTGATCGAGCATGACATCGCCGGCATGTTCTGGCGCTGCGGTTCGTGCGGCAGCGAGCCCTGGGACGCCTACGAGGCCGCGCACGACGGCAAGAAGGTCAAGTTCCTGTGCCCCGTTCCCGGCTACGATCGCCACTTTGGCATCACCGCCGACTTGGGCATCGAGAACGTCCCCGTCGCGATGAGCGACAGCGGCCCCGACATGGACGAGATCGAGCGCCTCGTTGCCGCCGACGATTCCATCAAGGGTATCTGGTGCGTGCCCAAGTATTCCAATCCCACGGGCATCACCTTTAGCGAGGACACTGTGCGCCGCCTGGTCGAGATGCCCACGGCCGCGCCCGATTTCCGCATCTTTTGGGACAACGCCTACTGCGTGCACGACCTGTACGACGAGTCAGACGAGCTCGCAAACATCTTTGACCTCGCACGGGCGGCGGGCACCGAGGATCGCGTGGTGGCCTTTGCCTCGACGTCCAAGATCACCTTCCCGGGCGCCGGCATCGGCTTTATCGGTGCGAGCCCCGCGGTCATCGCCGAGTTCTCCAAGCGCCTGAAGGCCGGCCTCATCAGCGCCGACAAGCTCAACCAGCTGCGTCACGTGCGCTTCCTTCCCACCATCGAGGCGGTCAAGGAGCACATGAAAAAGCATGCCGAGTTCCTGCGCCCGCGCTTTGAGGCCGTCGAGCGCAAGCTCACCGAGGGCTTGGGCGACACGGGTTGCGCCACCTGGACGCATCCCCGCGGCGGCTACTTTGTGAGTTTCGATGGTCCCGAGGGCTCGGCCAAAAAGGTCGCCGCGCTTTGCGCCGACCTGGGCGTCAAGCTCACGCCGGCCGGCGCTACCTGGCCCTATGGCAAGGACCCGCGCGACACCAACATCCGCATCGCGCCGAGCTATCCCACGGTCGAGGACCTGGAGGCCGCGCTCGATGTGCTGGTGCTGGCCGTAAAGCTTGTCGCTGCCGAGCTTGCGCGTGCCGAGCGCGCCTAACGCGCGGGTTCCCGTACTATCCGCACTTTCGATACGTAAAGGAGCGTATACATGGATTTGGGTATTTCCACCAACCCCACGCCAGAGCTCTACACCATTAAGGTAACCGGCGAGATCGATATCTCTAACGCCGATAGCCTGCGCAATGCCATCGACCTGGCGCTCGAGCAGCCTACTGAGGCCGTTGAGCTCGATTTTGCCCAGGTGAGCTACATCGATTCGACGGGCATTGGCGTGCTCGTGGGCGCCGCGCACCACGCGGTCGATCACGGTAAGCGCTTTAGCTGCGCCAATGTGCAGCCCCCGGTGATGCGCGTGGTTCAGCTGTTGGGTGTCGACCAGGAGATTTCGATCACCGCTGCATAATCTTTGCCCCCAAAAGGGCGTGCCGTTTGGCATATGTTTGTGATGCGCTCGGACGTTTTGGCGTCCGGGCGCTATACTTGACCGAATGAATAGACGAGTTCCGGCCGAATGGCGCGGTGCGGGCTCGACTCACATCGAGCCTTGGAGGTATGTGTGTTTGGTATTGGAGAGGGTGAGCTCGCGATCATCGTGGTCTTCGGCTTTTTGCTGTTTGGCCCGGATAAGCTCCCGCAGATGGGCCGCACGATCGGCCGTGCCATCCGTCAGTTCCGCGAGACGCAGGAAAAGATGACGGCCGTTGTTCAGTCCGAGATTATCGATCCGGTGAGCGAGGCCGCGTCGGCCCCGGTCAAGCCCAAGAAGGCTGCCGTCGATGACGATTCCGATGCGGACGAGGATGCCGTCGAGACGGCAGCGCCCGAGAAGAAGGAGACCTTTGCCGAGCGTCGCGCCCGTCTTGCTGCCGAGAAGGCCGCAAGCGAGGGTGCTACCGAGGGCGAAGGTATTGCCGAGGAGGCCGAGGGTGCAGAGCCTGTCGTTGCTGCTGATGCCGCCGAGCCCGAGCCTGTTGCAGAGCCCGAGCCCGAGCCAGCAGAGCCCGAGCCGGCAGAGCCCACGACGGCTGACCTCTATGCCCGTCGTCCCCGCAAGCGCAAGGCCGTCGTCGACCAGCTCGCTCGCGAGCTCGAGGCCGAGGACGACGCCGCTGCCGCCGACGCCCCGAAGGGAGGCGATGAGTAATGCCTATCGGACCTGCGCGAATGCCACTCTTCGATCACCTGGGAGAGCTTCGTCGCCGCCTGACCATCGTGGTCGTGTCGGTGTTTGCCGCCGCTATCGTGCTGTACTTCGCCACGCCCGTGGTGCTCGACATCTTGGAAGACCCCATCCGCTCCTTTGTGCCGGACGGTAAGTTCTACATCACCACCACGCTCGGCGGCTTTGGCCTGCGTTTCTCGCTGGCCATCAAGATGGCCGTGGTCATGTGCACGCCCATGATCATCTGGCAGATCTTGGCGTTCTTCCTGCCGGCGCTTCGCCCCAACGAGCGCAAGTGGGTCGTGCCCACGGTGCTCGCCTCGACGGTGCTGTTCTTCCTGGGCGCAATCTTTTGCTACTTCATCATCATTCCCGCGGGCTTTGAGTGGCTCATCGGCGAGACCTCGGCCGTCGCCACGGCGCTGCCCGATCTGGAGAACTACGTCAACATGGAGTTGCTCTTTATGATCGGCTTTGGCGTGGCGTTTGAGTTGCCGCTCATCATCTTCTACCTGTCCGTCTTTCATATCGTGTCCTATGCGGCCTTCCGCAGCGCCTGGCGCTACGTGTACGTGGGCCTGCTTGCGGGCTCGGCTGTGATTACGCCCGACGGCTCGCCCGTTACGCTGGGCCTCATGTATGGCGCCCTGCTCTCGCTCTACGAGATTTCGCTCGCCATCGCCCGCGTGGTCATTACCGCGCGCGAGGGCAAGGAGGGCTTGTTTGTGAGCCGTCTGGACCTGTTTTCGGACGACGAAGAGGACGACGAGGAGTAAATCGGTATGCACGAGGTTGGCATTGTCAACGGCATACTCGATACAGTGATTCGCGCGGCGCGTGGGGCGGGGGCCTCGCGCGCCGTTTTGGTAACGCTGCGTATCGGGGATATGACCGAGGTCGTGCGCGAGGCGCTCGACTTTGCGTGGGAGACGTTTCGCGACGAGGACCCGCTCACGCGCGGCTGCGAGCTTGCCGTGGAGGAAGTCCATCCACAAAGCGAGTGTCTGGACTGCGGCGAGGTCTTCGATCACGACCGCTTTCATTGTCGCTGTCCCCAGTGTGACGGCGCCAACGTGCGCCTGCTGCACGGTCGCGAGCTCGACATCGCAAGTATCGAAATCGAAACCCCCGACGATTAGCCCGCTAGCCATCTGGTGATGGGGTATAAAGGGGCCAAAGTAAGGAGCGCCGAGTATGGCCGAGAAAACTATTGATATCGCGTCGCCGATCCTGTCGCGCAACGAGCGCCTGGCAGATCAGCTGCGTCAGCGATTTAAAGAGACAAACACCTATGTGATCAATGTGCTGTCGAGCCCCGGCTCGGGCAAGACCACCACGATTTTGGGCACCAACGAGCGCCTGCGCGACAAGGCGGGCCTGCGTTGCGCCGTCATCGAGGGCGATATCGCCTCGGACGTCGACGCCATCACCATGAAGGAAGCCGGCATGCCCGCCATCCAGATCAACACGGGCGGCCTGTGCCACCTCGAGGGCAACATGATCATGGAGGCCGTCGACGCCTTCGACCAGGCTGTGGGTCTGGAAAACATCGACGTCATCTTTATCGAAAACGTGGGTAACCTGGTCTGCCCGGTCGACTTTGACCTGGGCGAGAACCTGTCCATCATGATCCTCTCGGTGCCCGAGGGCGACGACAAGCCCATCAAGTACCCGGGCATCTTCCAACACGCCGGCGCGCAGCTGCTCAACAAGGTCGACGTGGCTCCGGCTTTCGATTTTGACATGGATAGGTATACTAAGACACTCGATGACCTCAATCCGCAGGCGCCGCGGTTTGCCGTGAGCGCGCGCAAGGGCGAGGGCATGGATGCCTGGTGCGATTGGCTCATCGGGCAGATTGAGCAAGCAAGGGCGTAAGTCGGCCGCCATACGGGCGGGCGTAGCCGCAGAGATACGAGATAGGAGCCTCTTTTGAAGCTCATCATCGCCGAGAAAAACGACGCCGCGCGTCAGATCGCCGAGCGGCTGTCCACGGGTAAGCCCAAAAAGGACAAGGTGTATAACACCGCCATCTACCGTTTTGAGTGGAAGGGCGAGGAGTGCGTGACGATCGGCCTCGCCGGTCACATCCTTGCGCCCGATTTTTGCGACAGCGTGCTGTTCGATAAAAAGCTGGGATGGTATTCGGTCACTGAGGACGGCGAGATGCTGCCGGCCGACATGCCCGACGGCCTGGCTCGTCCGCCTTACGACACCAAGCGTAAGCCGTTCCTTGCCGATGGCATCTCCATCAAGGGCTGGAAGCTCGAGAGCCTGCCTTACCTCACCTGGGCGCCCGTAATTAAGCTACCGGCCGAGAAGGAGCTCATTCGTTCGCTCAAGAACCTCGCCAAAAAGTCCGACAGTGTCATCATCGCCACGGACTTCGACCGTGAGGGTGAGCTGATCGGCTCGGACGCTCTCAACAAGGTGCGCGAGGTTGCGCCGGACCTGCCGGTCGCCCGCGCCCAGTACTCTTCGTTTACCAAGGCCGAAATCACGCAGGCCTTCGATAATCTCGTCTCGCTCGACCAGAATCTGGCCGACGCCGGCGAGAGCCGTCAGCACATCGACCTTATCTGGGGTGCGGTGCTCACGCGCTATCTGACGCTCGCCAAGTTTGGCGGCTTTGGCAACGTGCGTTCTGCCGGCCGCGTGCAGACGCCGACGCTCGCCCTGGTGGTCGAGCGCGAGCGCGAGCGCATGGCGTTTGTGCCCGAGGACTATTGGCAGATTCGCGGCATGGGCGCCGCACAGGGCGCCGCCGAGGACGACCGCTTTAAGATTGCGCACAAAACGGCGCGTTTTACCGACAAAGATGCTGCCGAGACGGCGTACGGTCACGTTGACGGCGCTACGACGGCGACCGTTGCCGCGGTGACCAAGCGCTCGCGTAAGCAGCAGCCGCCCACGCCGTTTGCGACGACCTCGCTGCAGGCTGCCGCCGCGGCCGAGGGCATCTCGCCTGCGCGTACGATGCGCATCGCCGAGTCCCTCTACATGGCCGGTCTCATCAGCTACCCGCGTGTCGACAATACCGTGTACCCTGCGACGCTCGATCTGGGCGCCGTGGTGGGCGACCTGGCAAAGATCAACCCGGCGCTGGCGCCCGTGTGCAAAAAGGTGCTCGCCGGTCCCATGAAGCCCACGCGCGGCAAGGTCGAGACCACCGACCACCCGCCTATCTATCCCACGGGCGAGGGCGATCCGTCCACGCTCGACGGCGGCCAGCGCAAGCTCTACGACCTCATCGCCCGTCGCTTCCTGGCAACGCTTATGGGGCCCGCGACCATCGAGAACACCAAGCTCGAGCTCGACGTCAACGGCGAGCCGTTCGTGGCCTCGGGCGACGTGCTCGTGACCCCTGGCTTCCGCGAGGCCTATCCGTACGGCCTTAAGCGCGACGAGCAGATGCCGCCGCTGGAGCAGGGCGATACGGTCGACGTGTTCGACATTAAGCTCGAGGCCAAACAGACCGAGCCGCCCGCACGCTACAGCCAGGGCAAGCTCGTGCAGGAGATGGAGAAGCGCGGCCTGGGTACCAAGTCCACGCGCGCGAGCATCATCGAGCGCCTGTATGCCGTGCGCTATCTCAAAAATGATCCCGTTGAGCCGAGCCAGCTGGGTATCGCTATCATCGATGCGCTGTCGCAGTTTGCCCCGCGTATCACGAGCCCCGATATGACCAGCGAGCTCGACGGCGACATGACTCGCGTGGAGCGCGGCGAGGATACCGAAGAGCATGTCGTGACGCACTCGCGCGCGCTGCTGGCTGGCGTGCTCGACGAGCTGCTCAAGCACACGCAGGAGCTGGGCGACGCCATCAGCGACGCCGTTACGGCCGATGCGCGCGTGGGCGCCTGCCCCAAGTGCGGCAAGGACCTGGTTATGAAGACGAGTGCCAAGACCCGTGGCAGCTTTATCGGCTGCATGGGCTGGCCCGACTGCGACGTGACCTATCCGGTGCCGAGCGGCGTCAAGGTGAGCCCGCTCGAGGGCGAGGCTGCTGTGTGCCCCGAATGCGGTGCGCCGCGCATTAAGTGCCAGCCGTTCCGCCAAAAGGCTTTCGAGATTTGCGTGAACCCCACATGCCCCACCAACTACGAGCCTGACCTTAAGGTGGGCGAGTGCAAGGTGTGCGCCGAGGCAGGACGCCATGGCGATCTGATCGCGCACAAGAGCGAGAAGAGCGGCAAGCGCTTTATCCGCTGCACCAACTATGACGATTGCGGCGTGAGCTATCCGCTGCCGGCGCGCGGCAAGCTCGAGGCGACGGGCGAGACCTGTCCCGAGTGCGGCGCTCCCATCGTGGTGGTCAACACAGCGCGCGGCCCGTGGCGTATCTGCGTCAACATGGACTGCCCGACCAAGGAGAAGAAGCCCGCCCGCGGCCGCAAGACCACGACCAAGGCGAGCACGACGAAGAAGACTTCGACGGCAAAGAAGGCCACGGCTAAGAAAGCCACTGCCGCCAAGAAGTCGACCGCGAAGAAGTCGACTGCCAAGAAAGCAGCCGCCGACAAGTAACGGCGCAGTCGGAACATTGACTAAAACAAAAACGAGCGAGGACCTCAAAATCCTCGCTCGTTTTTTATCCGGCAGTTAGGGACGTTTCTTTTCTGCCGGCAGTTTAGGAACGTCCCTAACTGCCGGCTCGGGAACGACAAAGCGCTAGTTCACTTCGACGGGTTTGGCGCCGGGATAGCGCTCCTCAAAGTCTAGGCGGTACTTATTGTCATTGGTGCCCGCTACGTTGTCGCGCGACAGCGGCGCCACGATCTCATTCTTGTGGTCCGCAGGCTTGGCGTATTTCAGGCTGATCTCCCAGGCATCACAGATTGCGTCAATGCGGTGATCCAGGTCGTCGTACAGGGCAACGATGTCTTTCCAGGAGCTGTAGTTCTTGGAGCTCGTCGGGACGTCTAGGTCCTCGACGATGTCGTAATACTGCTCGATGGTGTCCTCCGTGCGCTCGGCGACGTCGGCGAGATTTTGACGGGTGGTTCGATCCTCTTCCAGATAGCTGCCGTTGAAGTTCTGTGCGCAGCCACGGACGTAGTTGTCGAGGTCTTCGAGCAAGTCGTAGTATTCGCTCAGTCGGCGGTAGAGGTTCTGCTCGGAGAGCGTTGCTTCGCCGCCATCCTCGTCGTCATCGTCATCATCGTCGTACAGGCTGTTGGGATCGCCGAGAGGCTTTAGGTCATCGTCATCGACGTCATGGTGCAGCTTAGCTACCTCGGCAGTCGTCTGCGTGGCGGCGTTGTCGAAAGGCTTGATCACAAAGAAAAAGACCAGGGCGATGATGATCGCCACCAGCACAACGATAACGGCGATAAGCGGCCCGGTGCCGCTTTTTTTGGGAGCGGGGGTCTGTGGCGAAGCGGGCGCGTATGCGGGAGCCGGCTGCTGTTGGGGCGAGCCGCTCGCGACGGGTATGCGCTGCGTGGTCTCGACGGCCGCGGGGCCTGCGGCGGGGTCGGGGCGGTAGGCGAGGGGGTCGTCCGCCTTGGCTTGCGGCGTATCAAGGGAGCCGGTCTGCTCAAAAGCGGGCTGGCTATCGCTCGCGGCTGTTTGCTCAACGGGTGCACCGCACGAGGTGCAGAACTTGGCATTATCTGCAAGAAGCTTGCCGCACGAGGCGCAGTACCGAGACATTGCCACTCCTTTCGCCACATTTCAATGCAATACGACGATTATACCCAGCATCCCAAATTCCCCTTCATAAGTTGCGGTGAAATAGGGACTGTTCGGCGGTCTTAGAGCTTCAATCAGTCCCTATTTCACCGCAACTTTGGAAAGGCACCTTTAGCCATTGGGGACGCGCCGAGCGCTGGGGTATCATGGCTTGGTTGATATATCTGCATTTACGCGCCTTGTAGGAAGGGACTGCGCCCATGGCTTTTGAGCCCGCTCAACATAGCTTTATCACGCTCGAGGGCGTCGATGGCGCCGGCAAGTCCACGCAGGCGCGCCTGCTTGCCCGCGCACTCGAACTCGCTGGCTACCAGGTTGTGAGCCTGCGCGAGCCGGGCGGTACCGCCATCAGCGAAAAGATCCGTGCTCTGCTGCTCGACCCCGCCAACACGGCGATGGGTGACACCTGCGAGCTGCTGCTCTACGAGGCGGCGCGTGCCCAGCTGGTACACGAGGTCATCGCCCCCGCCCTTGCGGCCGGCAAGGTGGTCCTGTGCGACCGTTTCTACGATTCCACGACCTGCTATCAGGCGTTTGCCGATGGTCTCGACCGTCAAATGGTACGCGATGCCAACAACCTGGCTGTCGCCGGTACGCATCCGGCGCTCACGCTCGTCTACCACATCACGCCCGAGCAGGCGGCGCTACGCATGGCAGCCCGTGGCGCGGCAGATCGCATGGAGGCAAAAGGCATGACCTTCCAAGAGCGCGTCTACCAGGGATTTTGCGCCATTGCCGCCGAGGAACCAAACCGCGTAAAGCTCATCGACGCGACCGCGACCGTCGAGGAAGTCTTTGCGCAGACGGTCGAGCTGGTTCGCGCGTACGGTCTCGACATTCCCCAAGATGCCGTCGCCGCCGCGCTTGCCCAGGAGGCTGAGTAACATGGCCCCCGCGCAGACAAGCCTGCTGGCCAAGCTCGACACCCAACAGCGCGTGCGCGACTTTTTGACCAACGCCATCGCAAGCGGCCGCGCATCGCACGCCTACCTGTTCTTGGGCGCGCCCGGCGCCGGTAAGCTTGACGCCGCATGGGCGCTTGCCCAGGCATTCCTGTGCGAGCGGGACGGCTGTGGCTCGTGCGACAGCTGCGTG
>CABUVH010000066.1 GCA_902494935.1 uncultured Collinsella sp. | reverse complement strand
CTGCGCCATCACTTCCTCCAATCCACCCGCCGGATGATTTTTCTGGGACGGGGATTAAAAAATCATTTTAGATCACCGTCACTCTGCCTTGGTTGCCCACGATGGCCTTTGCCTCTGCCAACAGCGGAATCGAGCGCGCGTTGACCTTGGCCGGCACCTCGGCACGCAGTACGCGCCCGTCCACCTGCTCGATAAAGATCTCCACGCGGTCGCCGCCCGGGTTGGCGGTAAGCACCGTGGCAAGACGCGCCATATTGCCCTGGCTAAAGCGGCTGTTGGGCACCATGACCTCAAACACCTTGGGCTTGTTGTTCTCCTCGTTAAGCTCAAGCGGCACGATCTCCTGCGCGATGATCTGGTCGCCGCGGTCCGAGCGCTCGAGCTTGCCCTTGATGCGTACAAAGGCGTCGGACAGCTGCGCGCCTGTCTCGGGATCGACCTCGCCGTACAGGTACCCCTCGGCCTCTTTATAGGTTTTGGGGAACACGACGACGGTGGCCTCGCCTTCCATGTCCTCGAGCTGCACGATGCCCATGGGGTCGCCGTTTTTGGTCACGCGCTTGGACACGCTCGAGACCATGCCGGCCCACCACAGTGCCTTACCCTCGGGAATCTCCTGGTTGATGGTGCCGCCCGTAGGATTCTGAACTTCGTAGCCGGTGTCGATCTGCGAGAACGAAAAGTCGCGCGCTTTGCTGAGCGCATACTCAAACGGGCGCAGCGGGTGGTCCGAGACATAGATGCCCAGAACCTCCTTCTCCTGGCTCAGCTTGAGGTGGCGGTCCCATTCCTGGCCGTCCGGATCGGGCACGCTCACCTCAAAGCCCGAGCCCTCAACGTCGCCAAACATGTCGAAGAACGACGTCTGGCCGCTCGCACGGTCCTTCTGGCGCTTCACGGCTGCATCGATGATGTTCTCGGGGTTGTTCTTGTCCACAAAGTGCATCATCTGGCGACGCGGATACCCCGTGGAGTCAAAGGCGCCTGCCTTGATGAGCGATTCGATCACGCGACGGTTGGCCTGGCTCGAGTCCACGCGCTCGACAAAGTCGTGCAGCGTCTTAAACGGGCCGCCCGCCTCGCGCTCGGCGATAATCGCCTGCGCCACGCCGGTGCCCACGCCGCGGATGCCGGCCAGGCCAAAGCGCACGCCTTCCTTGGTAGCCGTGAACTCGGTACCGGACTCGTTGACATCTGGCGACAGCACGGGGATGCCGTCGTGACGGCACGCCGAGACGTAGTGAACGATCTTGTCGGTCTTGCCCGTGTAGGACGTCAGAACGGCCGCCATGTACTCGTGCGGATAGTGCGCCTTGAGCCATGCCGTCTGCATAACCAAGATGGCGTAGCCGGCGGAGTGCGACTTGTTAAAGGCGTAAGATGCGAACTCGAGAACATCGTCCCAAATCTTCTGGGCGACCTCGCGCGTGTAGTTGTTCTTGATGGCGCCGTTCATCCAGTGGTCGTAGGTGGTCTCGTCCGAGCCATCCTCCCAGTGGAGCACCGTCGACGTAAGCAGCTTGATCTTTTTCTTAGCCACGGGCTTACGGATACGCGAGTCCGATTCGCCCTTGGAGAAGCCGCACATCTCAACGGAGATGAGCATAACCTGCTCCTGGTAGACCATGGTGCCGTAGGTTTCGCCCAGGATGTCGTCCAGGCGGTCGTCGTAGGAGACGGCCGGCTCCTTGCCGTTCATACGGTTGATGTAGGACGAAACCATGCCGGCGCCCAGCGGGCCCGGGCGGTATAGAGCGATCAATGCCACGACGTGCTTGTACTCGGTGGGCTTCATGTTCTTGATCGTGGCCGTCATGCCGGCGGACTCGACCTGGAAGACGCCGGCGGTGTGACCGGAGCCCATGAGCTTAAAGATCTCGGGGTCGTCAAAGGGAATCTCTTCCTCTTTGATGTCGATGCCGAAGTTCTTTTTGATGTTGGCCTTGGCCTTAGAGATAACCGTCAGCGTGCGCAGGCCCAGGAAGTCCATCTTGAGCAGGCCCATGTCGGCAACGGTATGACCCTCGTACTGGGTAATCTCGACGCCGCCCTTGGTATCGAGCTTGGTGGGCACATGCTCGTTGACGGGGTCGCGGCAGATCAGAACGGCGCACGCGTGCACGCCCTCGCCACGGGTGAGGCCCTCAATCGAGAGCGCCGTGTCGATGATGCGGCGGGCGTCGTCGTCCTTTTTATAGGCCTCGGCAAAGTCGGGGTTAAACAGATCCTCTTTGCCGGGTTGTTTTTCGAGTACCTGCTTGAGCTTGACCTTGGGGTCGCTCGAGACCATCTTGGACAGGCGCTGGCCCATGTAGACCGGGTAGTCCAGAACGCGCGCGGCATCGTTGATGGCCTGCTTGGCCTTGATGGTCGAGTAGGTGATAACGTGGGTGACCTTCTCGGGGCCGTAGAGCTGGCGAACGTGCTCCACGACCTCGAGGCGCCGCTCATCGTCGAAGTCCATATCGATATCGGGCATCTCGGTACGCTGCGGGGACAGGAACCTCTCGAACATCAGGCCGTTCTCGAGCGGGTCGAACGCGGTGATGTTCATGGCGTAGGCGACGATAGCGCCGGCGGCCGAGCCACGGCCGGGGCCGACGCCGATGCCGTTGTCCTTGGCCCATTGCACGTACTCGGCGACGATCAAAAAGTAGGCAGCAAAGCCCTTGTCGCAAATGACCTTGTATTCGTACTCAAAGCGCTCTTTGATGTTGACGCCACCGATCTCGCGCGTGGCCCAGTCGTCACCGTAGTGCTGGCGCAGGCCCTTCTCGCACTCGCGGCGGAACTGGCTCTCGTGCGTCTCGCCGGGATCGAGCAACGGGAAGCGCGGCAGGATGATGGAGTCCCAGTCGAGCTCGACGTAGCACTTGTCGGCGATCTCGAGCGTGTTGTCGCAGGCCTCGGGGCAATACGGGAACATCGCCCGCATCTCCTCCTCGGTCTTCATGTAAAACTCCGAGCCGGTCATGCGCATGCGGTTGGGGTCGTCGACCTTGGCGTTCATGCCGATGCACATGATGACGTCCTGCACGGGCGCATCCTCGCGGCGCAGGTAGTGGAAGTCGTTGGTGGCGATGACCTTGACGCCCACCTGCTTGGCAATATCGATGAGCGTGCGGTCCATCTGCTCGTCGGTCAGGCCGTTGTCGGTAGTGATGCCGTGTTCCTGGATCTCGATGTAAAAGTCGCCAGGGTCGAAGGTGTCGCGGAAGGTCTCGGCCCACTTGATGGCGCCCTCCATGTCACCGCGGTCGATGTACTTGGGGATGATGCCCGCGATGCAGGCGCTCGTGCAGATCATGCCCTTGGCGTGGCGGCGCAGGTTGTCGAGCGTCACACGCGGCTTGTAGTAAAAGCCCTGCACGGCGGCCTCGGAGACCGTCTGCATCAGGTTGACGTAGCCCTCCTGGTCCTTGGCCAGAAGAATCATGTGGTAGAGCTCGGGCTTGTGGTCGCGGGCAAGGGTCTCGTCCGGCGTAAAGTAGACCTCGCAGCCAAAGATGGGCTTGATGACCAGCGGCGGCTTGAGCTCGTCGATATTGCCCTTCTCGTCCCACATGGCCATGTCCTTCACATACTGGGCATGCTCGCGCGGGTTTTCCTCGGGATCGGGCTCCACCAACTCGTCGCGGCGGTCCTTTTCCAAGAAGGCCTTGTCGTGACTCCAGGTTTTGTACTCGGGCGTGTTGTGGTTGACGGCGTCGCAGGCCAGCGCCAGGTCGGGCACGCCATACATGTAGCCGTGGTCGGTAATGGCCACGGCGGGCATGCCCAGCTCAACGGCACGGTTGACCATATCCTGGATACGGGTTGCGCCGTCGAGCATGGAGAAAACAGTGTGGTTGTGCAGATGGACAAATGCCATGTGATGAGCTCCGATGCGGGTTCGTGTTCTTAGGGTTACGATTCTACCGCACAGCGCGGACGGCACCCGAACCTAGCCAAACCCACACGGCTCCTCTTGCAGTTGCGGTGAAATGCGGACTGTTTGGCGGCTTTTTTGGCCAAAACAGTCCGTATTCCACCGCAAGTTATTGAGGGTTAGAGGTTGTAGGTGACCACTTGAGGTTCGGCGGGTTCGACGAAGATGGTTGGATTCGCCTGCTCCACGCGAACGAACTTGACGGTCACAGCCTCAAAGCCCGCCTTGTGCAGAACATCCGAATAGACACGTGCCTGCAAGGCGTGTTTCTCGAGCAGCTGCTCTGGCGTCTCGTCCGGCGCGCCGCCCGTCTTATAGTCGATGACCAGTGCGCGCGACGGATCCGCCGGGTCGGTTGCCAAGGCATCGATGGCGCCCTCGGCATAAGCACCGTAGCGAGCGATGTCCTTGTCCTCGCAGCCCAGTGAAAAGAACGGCACCTCGGCGCGAACGCACGGCCACGCGAGCAGGTCGGCACGAACAGCCGACTTGAGCCAGCGGTCCAGGGCAACGTCGAAGCGCTCGCGCTGCTCCGGCGTCAGGCGCCACAGGCGCGCCAGCGCATCGGCGCGCGCAGCGGGCAGCGCATCGGCACCCATCTCGATGAGCCACTGGCAAGCGGCGTGGAACGCCGAGCCCAGCGCCATGGGGTTGCCGGCGGGCTCAACGGCGGCCACGTCTGCATCCGTCATCTCCGAGCCATCCGACTCCGCATCATCGCCGGCCTCGTCCATGGGCACGTGTGCCTCGGCGGCACGATCTTCCGTCTCGGCATGGAGCGCCGCGGCGATTGACGAGTAGCTATACGAATCACGCATCGGATACGGACAGATGCCCATGCGCACGCCCACTGCCTGGGGATACACAAGCTCAAACGAATCGGGCTTGGGGTCGGCAGGACCGGGCACGGTTGAGCGCGCAGCATTATCGGCGGCATCGGCATCGCCGCGAACAAGCCTGCCCTCGACATCCAGCGAAGCGTTGGCCTCAAACGCCTGCTCGCCAAACGTAAAGTCCGCCAGCGAGATAAGCTCGTAGTCGCCCGGCCTGGAGTTGTCGAACACCAAGCGGTCGCTATCGAGCTGCGGCATGTCCAGACTGTCGGCCGGCAGGATGCGGCGCAGCACGTCGTAGGTCAGATCGATCTCGACGTCGAAGGTCGGCGCCGTCACCTTGCCACGGCTCACGCCGGCATCCATCGCCAAGATCACCAGCTCGCGCGCACGCGTCATGGCGACATAGAGCAGACGAGCCCGCTCTTCGAGCGAAAGTTGCAGGTCGTCGTTGCGCAGACGGGCAAATGCCTCGGCGGGAGAGCCCGTCGCGCATACGTCCTCCATAAGCTCTGGCGGCAACCACAGCGACGTGCCCTTGCCCTTAAACGCGTGTTCAAACTGCTTTTTGACGTCATCGCCCTTCACGAACGTACCGTCCGCGAGTTTAACGCCGTCGAAGCGTGCCGGCAGCGCCACGACCTGCGCTCCGCCCTCGACGCGACCCATCTGCGCCGCACCGGACGGCTTGCGCACGCCAAAACACTCGGCAACCGCCACGACCGGATACTCCAGACCCTTGGACGCATGCACGGTCATGATGCGTACCGCGCCGTCACCCTCCTCGTTGAGCGCGCCCGGGGCCTCCTTGCCCGCCAAGAAGCGGTCGAAGGCGAGCGCGATGGAGCGCGGAGAATTGCCGAGCTCGGCCTCTGCCTCGGCCACGGCGTCGAGCGCCTTGAGCACGTTGGCGGCAATGGCCTTCCCCTCGGGGCCGCGCTGCGCCAGGCGCACGAACCAGCCGGAGGCATTGACCGCGTCGCGCGCGATGGCGGCGAACGAATCACGTCCCACGCGACGAAGCGCGTAGCGCAGCACCTCGCGGGCACGCGTCACGAGCGGCAGGTTCTGCAAACCCGGCACATCGGAATCGCTCATGATGCCCGCATCGATGTTGCGGCGCGACGTCTCGCCCGTCTGATCGTCGAGTTTGGTCGCCAGCGTCAGGAACTCCTGAGCGCCGAGTGCAAACATCGGCGAGGCCAGCAGTGGCATGAGACCCTGCGCCGTATCGGCCGGATTGGCAAGCGCGCACACCAGGGCACGCACCGTTTGGACCTCGGCAGCCTGGGCAAAGACTGAACCTCCCGCGATAACGCAGTCGAGTCCCTGGTCGCGGAAAGCCTGCGCGTAGACGTCGGCATTAGTCATACGGCCCAGCAACAACACCATGCTGCCCTGGGGCTGGCCCGCTTTAACGAGCGCTTGGAACCGCTCCGCAATCGCACGGGCTTTCGCCTGCGTTCGTTCCTGGGTGCTGCCGCCGGCAACGAGCAGCGCCTGGCGGCGCGAAGCCTTTGCCTTGAGCTTGTCCTCGCGATCGTCACTCGGCTCAAGATCCAAGAACCCCTGCATCAAACCACCGGTATCGCCGTCGAAGACGCGCGCTACGTAACGCAGCACCTCGTCATGACTGCGGAAGTTGCGCACGAGTTTAACGAGCTCGCCAGCAGGGGCGTCGGCCACGGCAGTCGCCTCGGGCGCAGCAGAGGAGCCCACCTTGCGCTCTTGGCGACGGAACACCTCGACCTCGGCGCCTCGAAAGCGGTAGATCGACTGCTGTGCATCGCCCACGGTGCACAGCGCGCGCTCGCCCGCACCCGTCAGATAGCGAATCAGATCGACCTGCATCTGGTCGGTATCCTGGAACTCGTCGATCATGACCATCTTAAAGCGGCCCTCATAGGCAGCTCGAATAGCCGGGTAGTCGCGCAGCGCCTCGTACGCCATGCGCAGCAGGTCGTTGTTATCGAGCGCGGACTGGCCGGCCTTGAGCGCACGGTACTCCGCCTCTACGGCACGGGCGAGCCCCACCAGCGCATCGAGCGCCGAACCGCCGCAGGCAAGCACGATATTGATAAACGCATCAGCCGCCTCGGCCTTGAGTAGCTCCACCTGCTCCTTAGGAAACGCCTTGCTCGCGCGCGGCATGCTGCACGACATCATGAGTCGCGCCGCATCCTCCATGGTTTTGCCGCTCGCCTCAAACGCGTCGATGGCGTCGAGTGCCGCCTGCGCTTTCTCGGTCGTGGCCTTGCTTGCGCCCAGCGCCGCACGATAGGCATCGGCAAGCGCCGAGGTGTCGGCCTGGCCGCGCGCCACGCACACATCGTCCATGCCGCCCGGAAGCTGGCTCGATAGCTCCAACAGGTCGCGCACCAGGCCTTTGATGGTGGTACCGGCGCCAAACGGCCCGCCCTCGCCCGCCATGGGATACCAAGCGTAGAGGGCCTTAAGCGAGGCGGCAAGCTCGGGCGCGGCATCGGGCGCCGTCGCGCGCCCCAGCACATGCTCGACAGCCTGATCCATAAGCTCATCGGTATCGGTGAGCACCGTGAACTCAGGATCGATGCCCAGCTCCAGCGCGTGCGCGCGCAGGATACGCGAGCACATGCCGTGGATGGTCGAGATCCAAGCGTCGTCGACCGTCAGGGCCTCCTCGTCCATGCCCTCTTCGATAAGCGCACGGCGTACGCGGTCGCGAATCTCGGCCGCGGCGTCTTTGGTAAAGGTAATGGCGAGCACCTGGTCCAGATGCTCGACAAACGGACCGGATTCGGGCGAGAGCGCGTAGACGATGCGGCGCGTAAGGGTAAAGGTCTTGCCCGAGCCGGCACCTGCCGAGACAAACAGCGGGCGGTCGAGCGTTTTGACGACTTGCAGCTGTTGCGGCATCAAAGTCGAAAGATCCATGGTCTACACGTCCCTCCTTACAAACGTTCCTTCGTGGTTATACGAACAGCGCGCATGCGCGGCCTGAGCCGACGTCGGGTCGACGGCAGCAACGTTGCCTGCCTCGAGCTCGCACAGGCGCTCGGCGATGCCGGCCTCCACGCAGTCGAGCAGCGCATCGAAGTCCATGTTGCCGCCCTCGCCCGGAAAGCCCTTCTTGAGGCCCGGGATGCGACCGTCGCCGCACTCTTCCTCGAGTAACTCGGCACTTGCGGCACCACGCAGCGCGGGCTTGCCGCCCTTGGTCGAAAAATAGAGCGCAGCACGGGTATCTAGGCCCAGCGCCCGACGCATGGCCTGGGCGTAGATGAGTGTCTGGGTATGGGGCGGCAGCCAGCGCGGGTCGTCGATGGGGGCCTCGCCCGACTCCTCGTCGCGCACCGTGGGGTCGGCGAGCTTAAACTCCTCGACACCCGAACGATGCTTGTAGTCAATCACCACAGCGCGGTTCTCGGCGTCCACATCCACGCGGTCGATGCGCCCGCCGAGCGGCCAGCCGGCATACTCGACCTGGAGCTCGTTGAACGCAAACTCCAGGTAGCGCGGCGCGAAGGGCGCGAGCGCCTCGGACTCGTAGGCGAGCACGCCCTCCAGTTGCGGCAAGATCTCGGCCACCTGGCGCTCCTCCACTGGAGAGAGCGGCACCAGCGGGCCCTCGGTACCGCGCTTGCCGGCGTGCTCGGCCAGGGTCTCGGCAAAGACCTCGTGCAGCAGCTCCTTCGCGCGCGGCAGATTCATGGGCGTCACGCGCTCCATGCCCTCCTGCGGAAGACGTGCATGCAAGTGCTCCAGCACGTCATGGACGAAGTTGCCCTTCTCCATGTTGCCAAAGCCCGCATCGATGGACTGAGGTTTGACGCGATACGAGACGAACCAGCACAGCGGGCAAGTGGAATAGGCCTCGATCTGCGAGGCGGACGTCAGGCGCGGCACGAGCGGCGCGTCCTCGCCCTCGCCATCGCGACGGCGCAGGACCAAATACGGCACGGCCTCGGCACTCAGATGCTGAGGGGCTTCACAGGTCACGCGCTCGCGCTTGATACCTTCGCCTGCCGCGGGATCGAAGTCCCTTACGATATCCCCCTCACCCACGCACTTCGCCTTGTCGTCGTCAGCGACCTCGGCAGCGTCAGCGGCCTTGTCGGCGCCAGCGGCCTTAGCAGCGTCAGTGGCCTTAGCGTCGTCAGCGACCTTAGCGTCGGCGGCCTCGGCATGCGCCCGCAACTCGGTCCACACGGCAGCCGGATAGCACTCGCGCGCCTGGCGATCGTGCGTCACGCGCGCAAGCGCAACCGGACCGCGTGCCGCCTGCATCGCGTGGCCAAAGCGCACGCGCAGCAAGGCCGCGGGCTCAAGCGTCACGCCCTCGCGACCAAGGCTCGCCGTCAGCGTGGCCAGCGGCCCCTCCTCGTGTGAGAGCGGATAACTGTCCAGATCGACATCGGCAAACAGCACGGCATCGTAGCTGTCGGGGCGCAGGGCTGCCGCATCGGCAAGCGACGCAAAGCGCACCTGGGCGCGCGGCGCGCGGTCGACCTCGTGGGTCTCGTAATCGTAGGCGGCGCTGCGCTTGTCCACCTTGGTGCGAATGCCATCGAGCACGGGCACGGTTGCAGCCTGCGACACGTCGAGCGCGCGGGCGCCATTCATAAGGATGTCGATGACGTGGCGCAGCAGGGCCACCTCCGCCTGGCGACGGGCTTGGCCATCCAAGCTGCCCAGCGAGCGATCGGGCAACGCCTCGGCAACGGCAAGCATGGCCTTAAGCGCCGTCACGGGCTTGTCACGCCACAGCGCCTGGAACACGTCCGAGACCACACACGGCACGTTCTTAAACCAGTTCTCGTCGCTCGCCGCCTTGCGCGCGCCCCTCACCTGACCCTGGACGCTCTGCAGCAGGCTCTTAACGCCCGCGATAGTCTTGCTGCGCGAGAGACGCATATTCTTATCGAAGGTACGGGCATTGACGGCATCAGCGCCCGAAAGCGGACTGTAGATCCAGTCGGTAAGCTCCGGCGCGGGCCACCACTCGGTCTTTGACGCCATACCCTCATCGGCGGCCTTCATGCGCTCAATCAGGCCGGCAAGCGCCGCAAACTGCCTGCCCGCAATGGATTGGGAAAACGCCGTGAACTCAACTGTCTCGGCAGCGATATGACGAGCCGCCAGACGAGAGGCAAGCTCACCGAACAGCTGGGGTGCCCGGGCAGAAACAACGAGCACGCGCGCG
>CABUVH010000065.1 GCA_902494935.1 uncultured Collinsella sp. | reverse complement strand
CGGCAAACCACGTGCGCCGCGAGTGCCCCGCCCCCACCGACAAGATCATCCTGCTGGGCGGCCGCACTGGCCGTGACGGCATCGGTGGCGCCACCGGCTCCTCCAAGACCCAGAACACCGAGTCCATCGAGACCTCGGGTGCCGAGGTCCAGAAGGGCAACGCCCCAGTCGAGCGCAAGCTGCAGCGCCTGTTCCGCCGCGGCGATGCCTGCCGTCTGATCAAGCGCTGCAACGACTTTGGCGCCGGCGGCGTCTCGGTCGCCGTGGGCGAGCTTGCCGACGGCCTGTATGTCGACCTGGACACCGTGACCAAGAAGTACGACGGCCTGGACGGCACCGAGCTCGCTATCTCTGAGTCCCAGGAGCGCATGGCCTGCGCCGTCGCCGACGGTGACGTCGAGGAGTTCATGGGCTACGCCGCCGAGGAGAACCTGGAGGCGACCGTTATCGCCGAGGTTACCGCCGAGCCGCGCATGCGCATGGCCTGGAACGGCGTCGCCATCGTCGACCTGTCCCGCGAGTTCCTCAACTCCAACGGCGCACCCAAGCACCAGGTCG
The DNA here is from genome assembly GCA_902494935.1 of uncultured Collinsella sp. Taxonomy (GTDB): domain Bacteria; phylum Actinomycetota; class Coriobacteriia; order Coriobacteriales; family Coriobacteriaceae; genus Collinsella. Next base: position 9,402 of record CABUVH010000065.1, on the reverse strand, counting down.
CCCACGTGTGCGCCCGTAGCGTGTGGCAGCCCAGCTGGGCCGGCACCACGCTCGGCGAGCGCATGACCTCGCTTGTCACCGATCTTAACGTCGCCTCCAACAAGGGCCTTTCCGAGCGCTTCGACTCCACCATCGGTGCCGCGACCGTGCTCATGCCCTTTGGTGGCAAGACGCAGCTCACTCCGAGCTCTGCCATGGTCGCCAAGTTCCCCGTGGACGGCGAGACCACCACGGCGAGCGCCATGGCATGGGGCTTTAACCCCTATCTGATGGAAGCCGACCAGTTTGCGGGCGCCTACCTGTCCGTGGTCGAGTCCATCGCCAAGCTCGTTGCCGCCGGCTTTGAGCACAAGCGCGCCTACCTCTCCTTCCAAGAGTACTTCGAGCGTCTGCGCACCGAGGCCGAGCGTTGGGGCAAGCCCATGGCAGCCGTCCTGGGCGCCCTTATGGCCCAGGTCGACCTGGGTGCCGGCGCCATCGGCGGTAAGGATTCCATGAGCGGCTCGTTTGAGGACGAAGCCGGCGAGCTCAACGTTCCGCCGACCCTGATCAGCTTCGCTGTCGCCGTGGGCCGCGCGGCGCGCGCCGTCTCCCCCGAGTTCAAGGGCCTGACGCACCGCGTTGTCCGTATCGCCCCCGCCACCTATGGCGAGGACTACCGTCCCGATGCTCAGCAGCTTCTCGCCGCATTTGACGCCGTCGAGGCGCTCACCGCCACCGGCGACGCCCTGGCCGTCTCCACGCCCGGCTACGGCTGCGGCGCCGAGAGCCTCTTTAAGATGTGCGTCGGTAACCAGATCGGCATCGAGCTTGGCGATGATGTAGACGTAGAGAGCCTCTTCACCCCGCTCTACGGCAGCTTTATCGTCGAGCTCGCCGAGGATGCCGAGCTGCCCGAGGTCGCCGACGGCGTTGTCGTCGAGCCCCTGGGCACCACCGTCGAGGGCTATGTCATCGACACCGGCTCCGAGGTCATCGAGCTCTCCGAGCTCCAGGAGGCCTGGGAGAGCGGCATCGAGGGCGTCTTTGCCTACCGCAGCGCCGACGAGACCCCCGAGGTCGAGACCATCGACTTCCGTGCCAAGGACATCCACGTGTACAGCGGCGCCAAGATCGCCCGTCCGCGCGTGATCATCCCCGTGTTCCCCGGCAACAACTGTGAGTACGACAGCGCACGTGCCTTCCGCGCAGCCGGTGCCGAAGCCGACACCTTCGTGATCAACAACCTCACGCCCGAGGCCGTCGCCGAGAGCACCCACGAGCTTGCCCGCCGCATCCGTGCAAGCCAGATCGTCATGATCCCCGGCGGCTTCTCGGGCGGCGACGAGCCCGACGGCTCTGCCAAGTTCATCACGGCGTTCTTCCGCGCTCCCGAGGTCACCGAGGCAGTTCGCGACCTGCTCAAGGCCCGCGACGGCCTGATGCTAGGCATCTGCAACGGCTTCCAGGCCCTGGTCAAGCTCGGTCTGGTGCCCTATGGCGACATCGTCGACGCCACGCCCGATGCGCCCACGCTTACGTTCAACACCATCGGTCGCCATCAGAGCCGTCTGGTGCGCACCCGCATCTCGTCCAACCTGTCCCCGTGGCTGTCGCAGTGCAGCCTGGACGACCCCTACACCGTCGCCATCAGCCACGGCGAGGGCCGCTTTGTCGCCAATGACGAAGTGCTCACCCAGCTGATCGCCAACGGCCAGGTCGCCACGCAGTACGTGGGCGAGGACGGTAAGCCCAGCATGGATCTCTCCGTCAACCCCAACGGCTCCGCACTCGCCATCGAGGGCATCACGAGCCCCGACGGCCGCGTCCTGGGCAAGATGGGCCATGCCGAGCGTCGCGGCGACAACCTGTACCGCAACGTGCCCGAGCATGTCCCCGGCGATAAGTTCATGCCGATCTTTGAGAGCGGCGTGGCCTACTTCGCTTAAACCTTTCCCATCAGGTACAATCCCTTCGGGTAACAACACCCGCCACCGACACATCCGGTGGCGGGTTCTTTTTTACTTCGCGCATGTAGGAAGGACATCATGGAAAGCCGCAAGCCGTATCTCGCCACCCTGCCCGGACTCATCCTGGGCTGTCTTGTTTGCTGTGCACTCTGGGGATCGGCCTTTCCCTGCATCAAGATCGGCTACGCACTCTTTAGCATCCCAGCGCACGATAGCGCTTCGCAGCTGCTCTTTGCAGGTTTACGCTTTACGCTTGCCGGCGCCCTGGTTATCGTTGGGATGAGCGCGGCCCAACGCCGCCCCCTCATACCGCAAGCGCGCGACATCAAGCCCATCTTTGTCTTGTCGCTCTTCCAGACTATCGGGCAGTACTTCTTTTTCTATCTGGGCCTCTCGCGCGCCAGCGCCATGTCGAGCTCCATCATCGAGGCCAGCGCCAACTTCCTCGCAATCCTCTTTGCCGCCCTGGCATTTCACACCGAGAAGCTCAATACGGCCAAGGTGCTTGGCTGTGCGCTGGGCTTTGCCGGCGTCGCGCTCGTCAACCTTTCGGGCGCGGACGGCACCTTTGGCTTTACGCTCGACGGCGAGGGCTTTATCTTGGCTTCCACTGTTGCAGGCGCCCTATCGACCTGCCTGATCGGCATCTTCTCGCGCGAGCACGACGGCGTCTTGCTTGCCGGGTGGCAGTTTTTAGTCGGTGGCGTGGTCCTTACCGCCATCGGGTTTTTGATGGGCGGCACGTTGTCCCCCACCGAAATCGCCCCCGCCATCGCGCTCATCATTTATATGGCACTCATTTCCGCCGTCGCGTACTCGCTGTGGTCGCGCCTGCTTGCCGTCAACCCCGTCAGCCGCGTCTCGGTCTTTGGGTTTATGAACCCCGTCTTTGGTGTGGTGCTGAGCGCGCTGCTGCTCGGCGAGGGCGCTGGCACGAGCCCCGTTACCGTCATCGTTGCCCTGCTGTTGGTCTGCGGCGGCATCATCATCGTCAACAAACCCAAAAAAGCCTAGCGAGTTCACCTTTTTAGAGAGGATGTTCGCAAACTTTAGCTTAATGGAGCACACTGGTTCTCGTTGATTTCGTACCGAGTCGCGGCTGCAGACGCCCGTCTTGCCGCACCGCGCCTGGGCATTATGGCCGGTGGCCCCCACAAACGCAAAAAGGGGCGCACGACCATCGCAACGGTCGTGCGCCCCTTTTTCTAGCGAACCTTGATGCCGGATTTCTTTTTGGCATCCTTGATGCGATAGAGCTCCGCATCGGCAGCGCGCAGAAGCTCTTGCCACGTGTTGATCCCATCGCCGTAGCGCGCGTAGCCGATAGACATTCGAAGCGAGTAGGGTGTCTCGGCGCGCGAGAGCTCGTTATTGATCGCCGAACACAGGCGGATAATGTCGTGCTCCGTCACCCCCTTCTGCAGTACGACGAACTCATCACCGCCATAGCGCGCAATAAAGCCGCCGGACGGCGAACAGACGTCCTTGAGTACTGCGGAAACAACCTGAAGAGCATGGTCGCCCTCCACATGTCCATACTGATCGTTAATCTGCTTAAAGCCGTCGGCGTCCATCATGAGCAGATACACATCTTCGGCCTGATCCACATTTGAGAAGAGCGACAGCATATAGGTCTCAAAACGGTTGCGATTGTTGAGGCCAGTCAACGGGTCGGTCGAGATGAGCTGCTCCTGGCAGATGATATAGAGCAGCAACATGCTAATCATTATGCCGACACAAAGGCCAGGCACCGAGTATACGATCTGAAAGGTACCGCCCACCAGGGCCGGAATGGCGAAAAATGCCAAGGTTCGATAGACAGCCTTCGTCTGCAGGCTCTCGACCCTGCGAGATTGCACAAACGCATGCAGGGACGTATGTATAACGTAACAGTAGCTGACAATGGGCTGGATCATATAGGCAAAGCCGCGACGATACACGCCCTGCGAATCGATATAGAACAGGGCGTGCGTCCAGTAACTGGTAAAAGCCAGCACGACCACCAGAGCCGTAGGCAACGTTACAAGCACCACCCTATAGCGCGAGGTCACAAGGTGAGAGCCTTGCATCGTCTCGGAATAGATAAACCAAATGAGACACGCGATGGCAAAGAGCGAAAACGAAACCGCGTTGGAAATCCAGTTGGCTGCAATGCCCAACGTGCCGTCCGCACCATCCGAAAGCGTCCAGATCATATCGAAGAAAATGTAGGCAGCAGACGTGTAGCCCAGCATGCTAAACAAAAGCTGCTGGGTGCTCGAGAACAGGGAGCGACGGCTTCGTACGGCAAGCCCGATAAGAACAATCATGCATAGCAGGAATATCTCAATCTTGAGTGCCTTAACCACTAGACGCCCTCCCTTCAATATCCAAGTGGTCAGAATCGCCCGATTCGTGTCTGGGCAATAAACGCCCCTTTCTCCGCAGGGGTAAGGGGAATAATAGCAGAGCGCCCGAACGTCACTGCAAGACAGCTCTCGTTCGGGCGCTCAAACGGCGCGAGTTGCACGCCGGAATCATTGATGGGTATCGATTGCTACTCGCCATCGATGTCGGTCGCGACAGCCTCTTCGATGGCCTCGACACCGGCAGGCGACAGGTCTTCCTTGCCCTGGCAGAACTTCTTATCGACCCAGCCGGTCAGAATCGGGGCCATGATTGCCGTGATGATGACGGCAGTGGCGATCTGCGCATACGCGGTGGGCGCAAGCTCGGCATAGCGCGGAGCGACCTCGGCGAGGGCGACCGGCGTGGTCATGGCCGTGCCGGCAATGGTGGAACATGCCACAGCCGCCTTACCATTGCCGCCACACAGGCGCTCGAAGGCAAAGGTAATGGGACCGACGATAAAGAGCGTGATGAGGCCCAGCAGGATGCCCGAAATGCCACCGGCGATGAAGCTCGAAAGGCTCATGGACGCACCGAGCTGAAAACCAATTACAGCGATCGCGGGATTGGCGCCGGGAACCAACAGGTTCTTGATAAACGGGAACAAGTTGCCCAGGACCATGCCGATAACAAGCGGCAGGATGGATCCGATGATGGTGCCGACGGGGATGTTGGCGAGACCCGAAACACCAAGGATGATCATCGTGACGGCGGGGCCGGCCGTAAAGAACAGGATACCGACAGCGCCCTGCTCGGACTCGTCGCCGAACTCGCCCATGATACCCGTGTAGAGCGCCATGTTGCAAAACGTAATGCCGCCGATGATTGAGACCGAGCTCAGGCCCAAAAGGTTGTCGTTAAAGAAATACGCAACGCCCAGGCCCAGCGCGGCTGCCACCACAAGCTTAGGAATCAGCACGACGATGCCGGTCTTGATGGCACCCGGTGTGGACTTAAAGCTGATGCCGGCGCCCACAAACAGCAAGATCGCGGCAACGATGGTGTTGGAGCCGCCGCGGCAGGCTGCCGTAAAGAAGCCGCCGATCTCAAAGACCTGTGGGCAGAAGGTATTGAGCAAAAGGCCGACGATCATCGGGTAGATCATGATGTCACCCGGGGTGCGCGGTACCTTGAATTTCTTTTGCTCGTTGGCGGTCGCTCCCTGTGCCATGAAACCCCCTTTTCCGCTGACGCAGAACAAAAGCCCACGTCACGCTTTGCTACAGTAAAGTTTGACCATGGTACCAGAAGAAGCAGACCGCCTCGGTGGGAAATTGGATTCGTTGGCCGGAATGAAAACGCGTCCTGCTCTTATACGAGGCTCAAAACGATATAGAGCACGATGCCCGAAACACAGCACCATAGCATCGACTTTGTCTTGATTGCCACCGCCACGACGCCGGCAGCCGCAATCCAGGGAATCAAGCCCTGCCACAAGCCGGCGTCAAAAGCGCCAGGGCTTATCAAATCGTTAGCAACCAGTGCCGCGAAGGCGGCGGGCGGGATATAACCCAAGGCCTCGGTAACGCGGGGCGACAGCGTTCTCCCGCGCAAAGCAAACGCCGGGGCAATGCGGAAAAATGCGATAGCCGCCCATGACGACAGCCACAGGACCAAAAACTCATTAACGGGCATCGCAAGCGCCCCTTCCTTCGGCGAGAGCATCGCACGCAAGCGCCGCGACAACGCCGACGAGCACGCTTACCGGCACGGCGATATTCGTCCACCCCAAGAGCTTGCATATGGCGACGGACACCGCAGCCAAAACGGCAGCTACGATATTGCCGCGCGACAGTCGCTGCGAAAAGAGCAGGCAGATAAAGAGCGATGTGCAGACAAAACCCGCAATAGCGGTGGGAACATCGACAACGGCGCCGACGATGGCGCCCATCGTACACGAAACGCCCCATGTTGCGATGAGGATCACGTTGAGCACAAAGGACTCGCGCGGGCCCCAATCCTCCCCTTCAACCAACTTGGCAAGCGAGATGCCATATGCCTCCTCGGTAAGTGTCGCGGCAACAGCCAGCGTCTGACGCTTCGAGGCACCCCTCAGATGCGGTGCGATCGATGCCGAGTAAAGCGCAAAACGCGAGGAGATGGCGGCAACGCTCGCGACGATCGATGCTGCAGGCACACCCGCCAGCCACAGGTTGCAGATCATAAACTGGCCGCTGCCCGTCACAAACGTACTGCTTAGAGCAAAGACCATCCAGGGCTCCATTCCCGTCTGCCCCATGATCATTCCGCACGGCGCGCCTATTGCAACATAGGTAAGCATCACCGGCCAGACGGTTCTAACGATTTTGAGCACCATACGTTTCTCATCCTGACAAGGTCTCCGAGCCGCATGTAGCGACACGGCAGAATCATCATCCGGCAGCAACCGAGTTCACCTACAATTGCCACCGGATCGAAAGACACAACTTTTTAGGAAGTCATTATGACAGCTATCGATCGAGACCGGGCGCGCGCGGCCTTCAAAAGCTACACCGATGCCTACGACGCCACCAACCCACGCATCGCGCTCAAAATCGAGCATACGTACCACGTGGCCGAGGCATGCGATGCCGTAGCGCGCGAGCAGGGCTGGTCGTCAGAAGATATTGACCTGGCATGGCTTTGCGGCCTGCTACACGATATGGGCCGCTTTGAGCAGCTGCGACGCTGGGACACCTTTAAGGACGCCGAGAGCATGAGCCATGCGGTGCTGGGCATCGAGATCCTCTTTGGCGAGAATCCCGCCGATGCACCCGCCGTAACGAGCATCCGCGACTTTATCGATGACCCGGCAGAAGATGAGCTCATCCGAGCGAGCATTGCCTATCACAGCGATTTCCGTCTACCCGCGCAGCTCGACGAGCGCACACGGAGCTTCTGCGATATCGTGCGCGATGGCGACAAGATCGACATTATGCGTACCATCGCCGACAGCACCGTCGACACCATCCTCAAGGTGGACGAGAAGACGTTTCTCGGCAGCCGTTTCTCGTCGCCGATACTTGCCGCCTTTGACGAGCACCGCTGCGTCGCACGCGATGAACGCAACGAGCCCGCCGACTTCTTGGTGGGACTCATCTGCTTTATGTTTGAGCTCGTCTATCCAGCAAGCCGCGCGCTGGCGCGCGAACAGGGCGATATCCACCGCCTGCTCGACGCGCCCTTTGGCATCACGCGGCCCTTTACCGACCCCGCCACGCAGGCAACCTGGAGCCGCCTAAAGGACGAGATGCGCGACTGGCTGGCGCGCGCCTAGCGCTCAAGCTGGGCCAGCAGCTCCTCGACGACCTCGACGGCATCCCCAACAACCTCGTACTGGGCAGCACCAAAAATGGGGGCATCCGGGTCCTCGTTGATGGCGATAATGCACTCCGCCCCACCGATGCCGGCAAGATGCTGGATGGCGCCCGAAACACCGATACTCACGAGAAGCTTGGGCGAAACCGATACGCCGGTCTGGCCAATCTGATGGCGATACTCCAACCAGCCGGCCTCCACGACAGGTCGCGTGCAACCAAGCTCGGCTCCCAGGGCCTCGGCAAGCCTTCGCATCAGTGGCAGGTTTTTCTTGGAACCAATGCCGCGACCCACCACGACCAGGCGCTCGGCATCGGCGATCGAAGCCTGCTGCCCCCACTCCTCGGCGGGAATCGAAATCTCGACACGAGCCCTGGCGTCTTCCGCAAGCATCACCTGGGTGATCGTGCCGGAACGGCCGTAGTCGAAGTCGGGAGCCTTAAAGATACCGGGGCGCACCGTTGCCATCTGGGGACGATGATTGGGGCAGACAATGGTGGCCATCAGGTTGCCGCCAAACGCCGGACGCGTCTGTTGCAGCAGTCCCGTCTCCGTATCCATCGAAAGTACGGTGCAGTCAGCCGTAAGGCCCGTCTGCAAACGCACGGCAACGCCGGGTGCCAGTTCGCGGCCAAAAGCGGTCGCACCGTATAGGATGGCCTCGGGTTTGCGTTCGGCTACCAAATCGCAGATCAAGCTGGCGTAGACCTCCGCATCGTTTTGGCGCAGGCGCTCGTCGCGACAGGCCAGGACTTCGTCGGCGCCCGCGCAAACCAGATGCTCCAGGTCACCGAGAGAACCCTCGGGGCCCATGCCGGCCAGTGCCACCAGACGGCAGCCACGAGCATCGGCAAGCTCGCGGCCCTTGCCCATAAGCTCATAGGCAACGGGAGTCACCGTATCGTGCTCGTCGGTCTGCACGAATACCCAAATGTCTCGATACGCATCGAGGTCAACCGCGCCGGCGGTCTCGTCACGCTCGATCGAGATAGCGTTGACAGGGCAGGCGTCGACGCACCCACCGCATAGGATGCAGCCGTCGGTTACGCGGGCGCATCGGCTGGGTCGTTCGCCTTCCACTACGATGCCGCCCGAGGCACAGGCGCGAACGCAGCGACCGCAGCCGACACAGGCTTCGCTATCGATAATCAGTCCGCTCATCTATGCCATCCCCTCGATAATCTTGGCAAGTTTTACCGCCTGCTCGGACGCCGTTCCCTCAACGGCCTCGCACGTTTGGTCACGGTCGGGCACAAACGAGCGCACGACCTGTGTCGGCGACCCGGCAAGACCGCAACGCGCGGGGTCGGCGTTCACGTCGGCGGCACTGACCACGCGCACGTCCGCCTCCTCCGCCGCGCGAATACCGGCAATACTCGGCATACGCAACTGGCCAATCTCCTTGGCAGTCGTCATCGCGCACGGCATCTCAAGATACACCGTCTCCTCGCCGGCATCGCATCCGTGAATGAGCGCCAGCGAGCCACAGGTCGTAAAGCCCGCGCTCTGCACGCAACTCACGTCGGTCACGCAGGGAATCTCAAAGGCACCGGCAAGCTCGGGACCAATCTGGGCCGTATCGCCATCCACCGCCATCTTGCCGCAGATGAGCAGGTCGAAGTCCTCGTCGAGCGCCTCGATGCCGCATTTGAGAGCATAGGTGGTCGCCAGGGTATCGGCACCTGCAAAGGCGCGATCGGTCAGCAGCAGCGCGTCGTCGGCGCCTCGGGCGATGCAGTCGCGCAGCAGCGACTCGGTCGCGGGGATG
>CABUVH010000064.1 GCA_902494935.1 uncultured Collinsella sp. | reverse complement strand
GCCCTCCCGACGGTTCCGCCCGCGGCCCCGGCCCTCTCTACTACGGCTCTACTGTATGTCATGCGGACTCCAAACCGGACCTGATGGTCCAACTTTTTGTCCGCAGTCCCTATCGCCGTCCCCATGCCATTGAAGCAACGAGTGACGTTACGGGCGTTTTGCTGGTGGCGGCATTGCTGCTGTTGATTATGGCGGTTCAGGTTGAGGTGGTAATTGCCGGCGGTTTGGTGGCGTGCTGCGCGCTGGGCTACTGCGGATCGACTGCCCATGCAAACTTTGCGCGGCGCTTTGCACGGACGCCCTGCTTGGCGCGTGCGGCTGCACTTTCCTACGCCATGGGCGTTCTGGTGCAGGTGCTCAACCACATGGTGATGCCTGCCGGCATTCCTCAGCAGGCTGTTCTGGTCGTCTGCGCGATCGCGCAGGTGGCGTTGCTCCACGGTGCCCGACGCGCCAAGCTGCGCGACGAGTCCAATCCCAACTTTGAACCCAGTGCTGCCGGGCTTTCGGTAGATGCTCTGGAATATGGCGCCAAGTGGCATGACGATCCCGAGGCAAAGGCGGCATTCCGTCGCGCCGTAGTTCGCCTGACCGTGGCGACGGCGTATCTTTCCGGCGTATTCGCCGCTCTCAGCGCGGGCTTCACGACCCTGCATGCTGTCGGAGCCGTCGATTTGGGCGATTGGCCGCGCCTGCTGCTTGTCGTGAGCTCGTTGGCCGCCGGCGCACTATTTGACCTGCACGGCCGCTCGTATATGAATATCGGCATGACATGTGCCGCCATACCGTCCACGCTTTCGTTCTTTGTGCTCATCGTCGATGGCAATGGCGGCAACGAGCTTGCTGCCACGATCATCTTTTATCTGGGCTCGGGCTTTTTCGTGGTGTTCTTTACCACAAAATATGCCGCCGTCTCGCTCTATGCGCGCTGGTCATATTTTTGGCCGTGCATGGGTCGCGTCGTCAACAACGTGTGCTCGATGTTCGTGACAGCGCCGGCAGTGGCGATTATCTCGAGTCAAAACGTGCTGGCTGCGGTCGGTGCGGCGCTCGTGATGTTTGTGGGCATTGCGATTACGCTGCTGGGGCAGTTGGGGCAACGAGCCGATGATGCCGTGATGCGGGACGGACTGCCGCTTGCCACCGACGATCTTGGTGGGGATCTTGCGCCCACATGCTCCGACCCCGAGCCCGTGGAGGCAGCGGAGCTCACGTCCGATGAACGCCTTGATGCCTTCGTCGCCACCTTTGGGCTTACAGAGCGCGAGCGCGATATTCTTGAGGTCTTGGTCGTTTCGGACCAGAGCGTTCAGGACATCGCCACAACGCTCTTTCTTTCGCGCTCCACGCTCTACCGCCACATTTCCTCGATCAACAAAAAGGCCGGTACTGCCTCGCGTGTGGCCCTTATCAACTTCTTCTGGTCCTGGACGCCCAAGGACTAGCGTATGAGCCGCCGCCCAGTTCCTTACTCTAACGGGGGGGGATGTGGCCTCAAAGCACGCCCACATCGACGCCTCGCCTGCGCTAAACTGAAGAGCACGTACGCAATTACGAGAGGAGCCCGCATGGAGGCTTACAAGCAAGAGTTCATCAAGTTTATGGTTGAGTCCGACGTTCTTAAGTTCGGCAGCTTTACGCTCAAGAGCGGCCGTCAGTCCCCGTTCTTTATGAACGCCGGCGCTTACGTGACGGGCTATCAGCTCAAGAAGCTGGGCGAGTATTACGCTCAGGCCATCCACGATAACTTTGGCGACGACTTTGATGTGCTGTTTGGACCGGCCTACAAGGGTATTCCGCTGGCCGTCGTGACCGCAATTGCCTACCACGAGCTGTACGGCAAGGAGGTCAAGTACTGCTGCGACCGCAAGGAGGCCAAGGACCACGGTGCCGATAAGGGCAACCTGCTGGGTTATGAGCCCAAGGACGGCGACCGCGTGGTCATGGTCGAGGACGTCACCACCAGCGGCAAGTCCATCGACGAGACCTATCCCAAGGTTAAGGCTGCTGCCGATGTCGAGATTAAGGGCCTGATCGTGTCCCTCAACCGCATGGAGGTCGGCAAGGGTGGCGTGACCACCGCGCAGAAGGAGATCGAGGCCAAGTACGGTTTCCCCGTCGCGAGCATCGTCTCCATGGCCGAGGTCGTCGAGACCCTCTACAACCACGAGATCGACGGCAAGGTTGTCATCGATGACGAGCTCAAGACCGCCATCGACGCCTACTACGAGCAGTACGGAGCACGGGAGTAGGTAGTTACGCGGGTTTACCAACCCGTGTAACGGCTCGACGCTGCGCGGGCCGCATTTGGACAATCTGACGTTCAACTTCAAGGGCGCGACCAGAAGGTCAGCGCCCTTTCGTTTCACGTCACCTTGTCTCAAATGCGGCCCGCTCGCTGGCGTTGCCAAAACATCGGTGTTGCCGTGGTAATCATTGGGGACGTTCTTGTTTGACTAGTCGTTTAAGAACGTCCCCAATGACTAGTCAGAAACGAGCGTGGATAATCTCCCGGTTTTGGTCTGTGTGCGGGCTCAAAGTGGGGGATTATCCGCGCTCGCTTTAATTTGCCTGGGCTGCGATGCCTATCTAATCGGCTCGGCGTCTTCCCTGAGAATCGAAAGATACTCTTCATACCCGTACTGCCGGTATCTCTGTCTTGACTCGTCGAGCGGACGGAGGATACCCAATTCTTCAAATGATTTGACGAGCGAGCTCGCGGTACTCCTGCCGATATCGAGTTGGGCAGCGATGAATGCGGTGTCGACGATGGGGTGCTCTTCAAGAATGCCCAACAGCCTTTGCCCGTTTGCAGCAGTCCTTCCGAGATTTTCGGTAATGGTTGCTGTGGAACGGTTATGGAGGTCAACAAGGTTTTTTAAAGACCCTACCGAGTCCTTCGCACTCTCGAGAAGACTGTTACAGAAAAACTCTATCCATTCCTCGTAAGTGCCTCTCTCCCTTACGGATGTGAGTTGCCGGTAGTACTCGCTTCGATTTTTCTTGAACTGGAACGATGGATAGAACAAGCAAGAATGAAGAACGCCATCATTGATGAGCATAAGTGTAATGAGAAGCCTGCCCAGGCGACCGTTTCCGTCTAGGAATGGATGGGCAGTTTCAAATTGGTAATGGACGAGCGCCGCCCGCACAATCGGATCCATTTCGACTTGAGGCTCATTGATAAAGCGTTCGAGGTCCTGGAGCGTGTTGCTCAAATCTTCAATGTTTGGAGGGACAAACGATGCGGTTGCAATGGTGCAGCCTGAGGGGCCAATCCAGTTTTGTGAGGAGCGCAGCTCGCCTGGATTCTTCTCCGTTCCGCGCACTCCGTCCAGCAGGACCGCATGAACTTGCCTAAGAAGTCTCGTGCACAAGGGCATCTTTTTGAGCAGTTCTACGCCGCGGTCGACAGCACGGACGTAATTCACGACGTCTGCGACATCTTTATGATGGAGTTGTGTTTGCGATGGACTAAGTAGGTCGTCAAACGTGCACTGGGTTCCCTCAATTTGCGAAGAAAGGAGTGCTTCTTTGCGCACGTACATTGTCAGATACATATCGGCGTTGGGAACAAAGTAGAGCATGCCTTCAAGCTCTCCAAGCTTTCGTGAGCATGCGGAAAGCGTGCGATAGGTTTCCTCGGTGAGGTTTAGCTGCCTCAATGATTGCAAGGGCGTTGGAAAAAACGAATAGTAAGCCAATTTCCCCGATAGATTATTGCGGAGCGTTCCCTGGCCGTTCTCCTCGATTTGCATCGCGCCCTCCATATCTTTAGTGCCGGAAACTCGTTATTAGGCCAATCATATCAATTCTAATAACGAGTTTAAGGATTAAATAGTTATTAGAATTGATGTAAACAATCTAATGATGAGAAGTCGTTATTACTTGACCATGGAGCTCGGCTTGGTACAAGGGGGGTTATCCAAAATGAGAGCGGATAATCTCCCGTTTTTGGCTCGGTGACGGCCTCAAAGTGGGAGATTATCCACGCTCGTTAGTTAAGCGTCCGAAAATCCACACTCGCCAAACCTACCAAAAAGGGACAGGTTTATTTTGGCACGTTTCGGTCGGTATCAGGAAGTGTCAGGGACGGGGCGGCGGCAGGACTCGAGAGCGAAAAGAAGTATCGGGTTTGGCGTGCCCGCTTCTGCCCGTCCCGCGCGTGGGCGATACTCGGCTTATCGAACCGCGATGCAAAGGAGATGCTCATCCCACGAGCACTACCGAGAAGGGCTTGCGATTCGAGTCCCCACCTTAGCATTTGAACCATTTGGCACTATAATTACCGTAGGCATGCGCACAACGTTGCGCTTAATCAAGAGGAGAAAACGTATGGGTCTGTTTGATATGTTCAAGAAGAAGGCTGAGCCCGCGGCTGCCGCTGCTCCGGCCTCCATCTCTGCTTCTGCCGGCGCCGACGTGCTGTGCTCGCCCGTCAAGGGCAAGGTCATCAAGATGGTCGACGTGCCCGATCCCGTCTTTGGTGGCGAGGTTCTGGGCAAGGGCTGTGCCGTGTGGCCCGAGGACGATCTGGTCTACGCTCCCTGCGACGGTAAGGTGACCGTCACCATGGGTCACGCCGTGGGTCTGCAGTCCGATAGCGGCATCGAGGTTCTGGTGCACGTTGGCGTCGATACCGTCAACATGAACGGCGATGGCTTCGAGGGCTTCGTCAAGGCCGACGACGTTGTGAAGGCCGGCCAGCCCATACTCAAGATCGACCGCGCCAAGATCGCCGCTGCCGGTTACAAGGACTGCGTCGTGGTGGCCGTGTCCAACACCGCCGAGTTTGCCGACGTCGAGCTCACCGTTGAGGCAGAGTCCGCCGTCGCCGCCGGTGACGCCATCGTTAAGGTCGTTCGCAAGTAAACTGCGGCGTTCAAAGGATGTGCAAGGGTGGTCGGGTTTTCCGGCCACCTTTTTTATTGCACCGTGGGGAAGCGTTTTATTGCGCGTTGGGCGGGCTTGCAAACCGTTCGGACGCTAAAACGAACCGACCGCGCCTTCGCGTTGCCGAGGGTGTTCATAAGTGGATAGTATGGGCTTACTTATTACAACGTGTGCCGCGTCCGGGAAGCGCGGTGCCGCTCATTGGGAGGAACAACATGAAAAAGAAGCTGCTGCTTGCGCCCCTCATGGCCGTCTTGGTTGCATGCGTGGTCGTGCTTTCCGGCTGTGGAGGTCCTTCGGTTGAGGAGCTCATCACCGAGGATCTTACGACGCAGTTTGACGAGGTCAAGAACGGTGGCGACGACTTCCTTTCTGGTCTGGAGGAAGCTTCGGGCGACGAGTTCGAGCAGCTGGGTATCGATCCCAAGGAGTATGCCAAGACCTATCTCGAGGGCTTTGACTACAAGATCGGCGACGTGACGGTCGACGAGGACAAGGGTGTCGCGACCGCCGAGGTCTCTATCACCTGCAAGTCTATGAACAAGATCGTCGAGGACTTCTCCACCCAGTATCAGGAGAAGGTCGCCGCGCTTGACACGGTTCCTTCCGATGACGAGCTGTACAAGATGGCCGGTCAGGTTATGGTCGATGTGACCAAGGCCACCGAGCCCAGGAAGACCACGGTTATCTTCAAGTACACCTGCAACGACGACGGCGAGTGGTCTGCCGACGACTCCGTCAACTCCGAGATGATGGATGCAATGCTGAGCTAGGGGGTTACGCGGTTCTACGAACCGCGTAACCAGTTGACGCTGCGCGCCGCCCAGGACGACAATTTGTCATTCAAAAGGCGAGGCATGACCAGAAGGTCTATGCCTCGCCTTTTTCATGCCAACTTGTTCGTCCTGGACGTCGCTCGCTGTCCATCCTCTACCTGCGTCGTCCCCATGGTGCGGCACTTGTAGTCATTGGGGACGTTCTTAAATGACCAGGCGGCAGTTGGGGACATTCCTTGTGCCAGCGTTGCATCGAGTGCTTGGGAAACCGCGACCCGGTTTTTGGCCGAATAGTGGGTCGCATTTTCCGGATGGGGTGGGTTGCGGAAAGTGCGACCCGGAATATTGCTCTGAAACGGGATGCGGTTTCCCTGATGTGCCTCAAACGGAAAGCGCATCCCATTCCGGAGCTCCAAAACGGGATGCGCTTTCTGCGCGGAAGAATTGTCGCAGCTGCGTTAAGCAGTGTCGCTCGTTACTCGCCCAGGATCAGCGCTGCGAGCTCGTCCTGGGTGTCCACCACGTAGTCGGCGCCGGCGGCTTCCAGCTCTGCGCGGCCGCGGAAGCCCCAGCTGACGCCCGCACTCTTAAGGCCGGCGTTGTGACCGGTCAGGATATCGACATTGGAATCGCCCACATAGAGCGTGGTCGACGGATCGGCGCCTAGCTCTTTCATCACATGCAGTGTAACAGGCGCCTCGGGCTTGGGCGGAAACGCATCGACGTGGCCCTGCACCAGCGCAAAGCGCTCGGAACCAAAATACTTCTCGATAAGCGGAGCCGCCGAGACGTGGTCCTTGTTAGTGAGCACGGCAAGTTGCACACCCGCGGCGCGCAAGCGGTCGAGCATCTCGATCGTGCCGGCATAGGGGGCGGTGTGGTCCTCCTTGTGCTCGCCGTAGTAAGCCCTAAACTCGGCAAGCGTCTGCTCAAACATGCGGCCGTCGCCCGCATACTCGGCGGGCATAAAGCGCTCAACCAGCTTGAGCATGCCGTTTCCCACCTTGTAGCGGTACTCGTCGACGGCAAACGTAGGCCAGCCGTGCGTCTCGCAGGTATGGTTGCCGGCGGTCGCCAGGTCCTCGAGCGTGTTGAGGATGGTGCCGTCCAGATCAAAAATCACATGGGAAAAAGCTGCTGCCATGAAAGCTCCCGTCATTGGGTTTCAAAACGCACCCCATGATACTGGGCATGCGTGCCGGGCATGTTTGGAATCTGAATATCTTTAATAGCCCTGAGCCTTTGTCGCTAGCAAATCCTCGGCAGCTGCTCTCCCACGAGCATGTCGAGGATGCGGGTCGAGCCCCAGCCGGTGCGCACGCGCACGGCGGGACGGGCATCCTCGGCAAGTGGCAGCACGCGACCGATGATGGCGGCATTCTCGCCGTAGCGGGCGGCGCGCATGGCGGCTAGCGCGGCATCGGCTTGCTCGGCCGGCACGACGGCAACCATCTTGCCCTCGTTTGCCACCTGCAGCACATCGTAGCCGAGCATCTCGCAGGCGGCCTGCACGTCGGGACGCACGGGCACGGCATCTTCGTCGACCTCCATGGCAACATTGCTGGCCTGGGCAAACTCGTTGAGTGTGGACGCCAGGCCACCGCGCGTGGGGTCGCGAAAGCAACGCGTGCCGGGCGCTGCGGCCAGAACGTCGGCAATCAGGTGGTTGAGCGGCGCGGCATCGCTTTCGATCGTGCTCGAAAACGCCAGGCCCTCGCGTTGGCTCATGATGGCGATACCGTGGTCACCCAGTGTGCCCGACACCAGGATAACGTCGCCGGGCTGGCAGTTGGCGCCGCTGAGCGCCACGCCCGTGGGAACCTCGCCCACGCCGGCGGTATTGATGTAGACGCCGTCGGCCCCGCCGCGCTCGACCACCTTGGTGTCGCCCGTGATTATGGACACGCCCGCCTCACGTGCTGTCTCGGCCATCGTCTGCACAATCTGGTGGAGCTTATCCATGGGATAGCCCTCTTCGAGGATAAAGCCGCACGACAGGTAGCGCACGTTGGCGCCCGAGGTCGCGACGTCGTTGACGGTTCCGCACACGGCGAGGCGGCCGATGTTGCCACCGGGGAAGAACTGCGGCGAGACTACAAAGCTGTCGGTCGACATGGCGATGCGCCCGCTCGCGGGCAGCGCGGCGACGCCGGCATCGTTGCCTTCGAGCAGCTCGGGCGACCCAAAGGCATCCAAAAAGACCTCATCGATGATGCGTTTCATCATCTGGCCGCCGGAGCCGTGGCCCAGCAGGACGGTGCTATCGGTAACGCTATGGGACATATCGAAAACTCCAATCGTGGGTGGTGCCGGTGTGCGGGTGTGTCCGGGCTAGTTGCGGTAGCGGTAGTACGCCGCGCAGCTGCCCTCGGAGCTCACCATGCACGGGCCGACGGGGTGCTCGGGCGTGCAGGTGCGGCCAAAGAGCGGGCAGTCGCTCGGCGTAATGGCTCCGCGCAGCACGTCGCCGCAGCGGCACCCGCGCGGCTCGACTGTTGCCTCAACGGGCACATCAAAGCGGGTGCGGGCATCAAAGCGCGAGAATTCGGGACGAATGGCGAGTCCCGAAGCCGCAATCGGCCCCAGCCCGCGCCACGTGGTGTCGCATGGTTCAAACACCTGCTCGACCAGCTGGCGCGCCACGGGATTGCCGTCTGCGTTGACGCCACGGCGGTAGGCGTTGTCAATCACCGGCCTGTCCTCGACAACCATCTGGACCAGCATGCAGATGCCCTGCAGGATATCGACCGGTTCAAATCCCGTGACCACGCCCGGGGTATTGAATTCGTCGACCAAAAAGCTAAAGGGCGCCAAGCCCGTGATGGTGGCGACGTGGCCCGGCAGGATAAAGCCGTCGATGGTGGTCTCGGGGTCGTTGGCGATGGCGCGCAACGCCGGCGGCGTGGCCTTGTGGGCGCAATAGACCGAGAAGTTCAAAAGCCCGCGCGCCTCGGCCTCCAAGATGGCGGCGGCGATGGTGGGCGTCGTAGTCTCAAAGCCCACGCCCATAAAAATGACCGGGCGATCAGGGTTTTGCTCGGCAATGTCGAGCGCGTCGAGCGGGGAATAGACGATACGGATATCGCGCCCCGCCGCCTTTTGCGCAGCGAGCGAGGTGGATGATCCGGGCACGCGCATCATGTCGCCAAAGGTGGTGATGATGGCGCCGTCTATGTTGGCGAGCGCGATTGCGTGGTCGATGTCGCGGTTGGCGGTGACGCAGACGGGGCAGCCCGGGCCGCTCAGCAGCTTGAGCCCGGCCGGCATAATGGAGCGAAAGCCATAGCGCCCGATGCTCACGGTATGCGTGCCGCAGACTTCCATAAGGTTGATGGTGCGGTCGCCGACAAGCTCATGAATGCGCTCGATGAGCTCGCGAGCCAGCTTGGGATCGCGGAATGCCGAGAAATCGATACCGGAGCGCGCCGGCTGCTCGGGCGCCACTAGTAAGCCTCCGCCGGGTTGGTGGTCAGCTGGTCTTCTTCGACCAGCTCGGACATGGCATTAACAAGCTCGAGCGTTTCCTGTGCTTCCTGCTCGTCGACAATCTGGATGCCAAAGCCGGCGTGTACGAGAATATAGTCGCCAACCTGCGCCGTCGGCACGAGTCGCAGCGACACGGGGCGCTCGATGCCCATCATGTCGACGGTGGCCTTGAGGTCGTCGTCGCGTTTGACTACTTTACCGGGAACGGCAAGGCACATATTGTTCCCCTTTTATACGCTTTGCGCTGGACGGGCGCTCAATAATCCATCAGTTGATGGTAGCGCTCGCGGGCGCTGCGGGCAAACGCGCTACACCTGTGAGACGGCGGCTTGCGGGCTGGCCGAACAGCCTATTGTGGCGCGACCTGTGCGAGGCGAGTGCGTGCGACTGCTGCCTGACCGTAGGCGATGCAGCCGTCATTGACGGGTGCGGTGTGGGGGACAAGGACAGTAAAGCCTGCGCTTTTGAGCTCGCGGGTGAGAAGCTGAAGCAGAAGTCGGTTCATGAACACGCCGCCCGAGAGCGCGACGGTGTCGATGCCCTCGTGCACGCAGATATCGCTGGCGATGCGCGCCGAGGAGCGCGCGACGGCGACATGGAAATCGAGTGCGAGCCTGTCGGCGGGCGCTCCGGCTTCAATTCCTCCCAAAAGTGCCTCAAAGAGCGCTTTCTGGTCCAGAACATAGGGGCCGTCCAGCCACGATGGGCCAGATGCGAAATAGCCGGCGTTGTCGTCGGGAAAATGGGCGATTTCGTTGTCGAGCGCGCGCCAGGCGGCGGCTTCGAGTTCTATGGCGGGTTCGCCCTCGTAGGTTGCCTTGTCGCAGATGCCCAGAATTGCTGCCGCGGCATCAAAGAGACGCCCCATGCTGCTGGTACGCGGGCTGTTGATGCCGCGCTCGATCATGGTGGCTGTCACGCTGCGCGTTTGTTCGTCGAGGCTGTCCAAAAGCCGAGCGGCACCTGGGTGCTCGAGCAGGCCGAGCTCACTGAGCAGGGCGAAGGCGTTGCGGCGGG
>CABUVH010000063.1 GCA_902494935.1 uncultured Collinsella sp. | reverse complement strand
GAGTGCGCGGTGATCGAGACGTCGAAGGGCACCATCAAGGTCAAGTTTGACGGCGAGGGCGCTCCCATTCATGTCGCGAACTTCTGCGAGCTTTCCACGATGGGCTTCTATGATGGCCTTAAGTTCCATCGCTATGTGCCCGGTTTTGTCATCCAGGGCGGCGACCCCAATACCCGCGATATGTCCGGCGCCGACGTCGCCGCTGGTCTTGAGGGCCCCGACGGCATGCCCGGTACCGGTGGCCCCGGCTACTGCATCAAGGGCGAGTTTGCCACCAATCCGCGCAACAGCCATGTCGATGGTGCCCTTGCCATGGCACGCTCCATGGACCCCGATTCCGCGGGTTCGCAGTTCTACTTCTGCCTGGGCGCCCAGCATAACCTCGATTCCGGTTACACCGTCTTTGGTACCACGGTCGAGGGTCTCGATGTGATTTCGCAGCTGCGTGCCGGCGACGAGATCGTCCATGTCGAGATCGTTCACGAGTAAAGGGGACTTCCTTGAATAGCCAGCTGATCCAACAGGGCCGCGCCGCTTACCGCGCGGGTGATTTTTCCGCTGCAGCCCAGATGCTTGGGGCGGCAAAGACTCCCGATGAGATTATGGGCGAGGCCGATCACCTTCGTGGCAACGCCTTGATGCACCTGGGCATGTATGCCGAGGCCGCCGAGGCTTATGCTGCCGCCCTCAACGACGGCACCTACGGCAAGCGCGGCGCGCTGCTCACCAACCGCGGCAAGGCGCTCGCCGCCGTGGGCGACTACACGACGGCCGCCCAGGCGTTCTCTGCTGCTACGCAGGATGCTTCCTATGCCACGCCGTTCAAGGCCTATCTGGGCCTGGGCAATGCGCTGTTCCAGTCGGGCGACTATGCCAACGCGGGTACTGCCTTCCGTCAGGCTGCCATCGACGGCGCCAATCCGGCTCCTGCCGCCGCACTCGGCGAGCTTGGACGTTGCTTCATTAAGCTCGGCCGTCCGGCGGATGCCGTGGAGACCTACCGTACGGCTATCGACTTTGCCGGTCCCCGTGACGACACGCGCGCGCTCAACGCCGGCATGGGTCAGGCGCTTTCTGCCGCCGGCCGTCCCTCCGACGCACTCGACGCCTTTAACGCCGCTACTGCCGATGGCATCTACCAGCTCACCTCCGAGCAGGCCGATGAGCTTGCCCGCGTGCACGATTCGCTTGCCGCGCTGTCTGCCCAGACGGCTATGGCCACGGCTCCGGCGCCCGCGATGGACGCCCCTGCCGTCGATCCGCTCGATCCTACGGGCGCGACCGGTCAGTTTATGCCCGATCCCTCGGACACCGGCTTCTTTACGCTGTCCGAGTCCGAGATGGTCCAGCAGGACCGTCAGGATCGTAAGCAGGCCAAGGTCCGTCGTCGCCATCGCCACACGGGTCTCAAAGTCTTCGTCGTGCTGCTTCTGCTCATTTTGATCGCAGTGGGCGGTCTTGGCTTTGCCTACACGCGCGGCTTTGGCTTCCCGTCCCAGGAGTCTGTCGTTACCGATCTGTTCCAGGCTGCCGGCGACGGTGACACCGCAAAGGCCGAGTCTTACCTGGCCTCGAGCCTGTCCGAGGACGCCAAATCGATGATCATCTCCTCGATTCCGCAGGGTGCCACCGTGTCCGTCGAGGGCATGGATCAGTCCATGACCGAGACGGCCGCCAAGGTGAAGGCATCGCTGTCCAAGGGCGGCGAGCAGGAGTACACCGTCAAATTCGTGCGCTCCGACAACCATATCGGCTGGGCCGTTTCCTCGCTCGATATGGATTTCTCGGCTGCTGACAACCAGTAGTGACCTTATGGGATTTAGCTTTGCCCGGCGCTTCACCGCAAGTGAGGTGCCGGGCTTGCGCTAGTATCATGAGCTAGTAGTTTTCCAGCAATCATCCAACACATCAGGAGTTGCGTTGTTTTCTTTGATGGATATGTTCTTCGGTAGCTATGCGGGCGATCTTGCCATCGACCTCGGCACCGCAAATACGCTTGTCTCCGTGCGCGGCAAGGGCATCGTCATTCGCGAGCCCTCTGTCGTCGCCATCGACAAGAACGACGAGCGCATCCTGGCGGTCGGTATCGAGGCAAAGCGCATGCTCGGCCGTACGCCCGGCAACATCGTGGCCGTTCGTCCCCTGAAGGACGGCGTCATCGCTGACTTCGATGTTACCGAGGCTATGCTTCGCTACTTTATCGACAAGGCGTCCGAGAAGCGCTATCCGTGGACCCCGCGTCCGCGCGTTGTCGTCTGCGTTCCCTCCGGCGTCACGTCGGTCGAGAAGCGTGCTGTCTTTGAGGCCACGATCCAGGCCGGCGCTCGCCAGGCCTACCTGATCGAGGAGCCCATGGCCGCCGCTATCGGCGCCGATCTGCCCGTCGAGGAACCCACCGGCTCCATGGTCATCGACATCGGCGGCGGTACCACCGAGGTTGCCGTTATCGCTATGGGCGGCATCGTCGTCTCGCAGTCCATCCGTATTGCCGGCGACGAGTTCGATCAGGCTATCCTCACGCACGTTCGAGATGCCTACAACCTGGCCATCGGCGAGCGTACGGCAGAGGACATCAAGATCAAGGTCGGTTCCGCCGTGCCGCTCAAGGACGAGCTCGACGTCGAGGTCAACGGCCGCGACGTGATCACCGGTCTGCCCAAGACCGTACGCATCGAGAGCGAGGAGATTCGTCGCGCACTCAACAAGCCGCTCGACGAGATGGCCAAGGCCGTCAAGGACGCACTCGATGCCACGCCGCCCGATCTTGCCTCGGACCTTATGTACTACGGCATTTTGCTGACTGGTGGCGGCGCGCTGCTGCGCGGTCTCGACGTGCGCCTGCGCGATGAGACCGGCGTTTCGGTCAACGTCAGCCCCACGGCGCTCGATAACGTCGTTAACGGCTGTGCCCGCGTGCTCGAGGCCAATGCGTTTGATGGCGGCTTCGTCCAGACCAATGCTTAATTTCCAAAAGGTGGATTCCATTTGGCACGATCTTCGGGTTTCTCCACAAATCTGAATACCAAGCGACAATCAACGGGTATGCGCCCGTTGATTGTTTTCAGCCTGATTTCGGTGTTGCTGCTCACGTTTTACATCCGCGAGGGCGAGGCAGGACCGATTCATGCCGTGCGTTCGGGCGTAACGACGATTACCTCGCCGGTGCGCTTTGTGGGCTCGGCTGTGGCGGCTCCCTTCAATGCGATCGGCAACGTGTTCTCTAACCTTACGGCGTCGCAGGACACGCTTGACGATCTTAAGAAGCAAAACGAGGAACTGACCTCTAAGGTTGCTGAGCTCTCCGAGGCTCAAAAGACCGCCGAGCGTCTGGAGGGGCTGGTCGGCCTGCAGTCGACCTATAACCTCAAATCGACCGCAGCTCGTATTGTTGGTGCCTCGGGCGATGCCTGGACCTCGACCGTCACCATCGACAAGGGCTCTGCCGACGGCCTTACCATCAACATGCCTGTGACGAGTTCGGCCGGTGTTATCGGCCAGATCATCGAAGTCTCGGCCAAGACGTCCACCGTGCGCCTGATTGGCGACGAGAACTCGGGCGTGTCCGCTATGGTGCAGGACACGCGCGCCCAAGGCATGCTGCAGGGTCAGGCTGACGGCACGCTGCGTCTTGAGTACGTGAGCGTCGACTCCGATGTTAAGGTTGGCGACATCATCGTGACCTCGGGCATTGGCGGTGTGTTCCCCAAGGGTCTACCGCTCGGCACCGTCTCGTCGGTCGAGAAATCGGCAAACGACGTGTACTACACCATTGTGGTGCGCGCCCAGACCACGGCCGAGAACAACGAGGAAGTGCTGGTCATCACCTCGCTGACCGACGAACAGTCGGCCTCGGATGAGGACGTGAGCACGGCCAACAGCACGCCGCAGGGAACGTCGCGCGATGCTGCGACCAAGACGAAGGACGAGAGCTCGGATGACAGTTCCGACACGTCCGAGACGACCGATTCCGGCTCGAGCGAATAGGGGGCATGTCCATGGATCTACACGAGCAGGGGATGAGCTCCCGCACGTTTGTAATCGCCGCCATCGTGTGCGTGCTGCTGCAGGCAGGCCTGGCACCGCAGATCTCCATTGCGGGCGGTCGCGTCAACTTCATGATTATCCTGGTGTGCCTAAGCGTGTTCTCGGGCGACCCGACCCGTGCCGTCGTGTGCGGTTTTTGCAGCGGCTTGTTCTATGACCTGTCCGCTGCCGTGCCGGTGGGCGTTATGTCGCTCCTGCTGACCGTGGGTTCTTTTGCTCTGGTGCACAGCGCCGTCGGTCAGACGGGCGGTACCCCGAGTGCGCGCGGCGTCACTGTGGGCGCCTTTGCGCTCGTCATTAATGTGATTTACAGCATCATCTTGCTGTTTATGGGTTTGGAGACGAGCTTTGTCGTGGCGATCTTCGGCCATGCGCTGCCGTCCTCGATCCTGACGGGTCTGGTTGCCATTCCGTTTTTGATGTCCGGCGTCGTGCCGCAGTCCGGCTATGGATTCTCCGCACGTGGCGGACGCCAGACGGGTATGCGCTTTAAGCCCAAGACCCGCAAGCTCAAATAGGGGAGGCCCGTAGATGTCTTCCCAGTTGACGGTTATTATCGCTGGTATCGTGCTGGTTGTGGCCATCGTGGTCGCGCTGGTCATCATGCGTCGTGGCGATTCCCGTTTTACCTACGATACGCAGCATGGAACGGCCCCACGCGCCACCGAGGGCGAGGGCAATACCGCGGCGACCACCTTTAAGGGCCGCTTTTCCATCCTCACCACGGGTGTGGGCGCGATGTTTGCGGCGCTCGCCGTCAAGCTGTGGGGCATGCAGATGGTCTCGTCGGACTATTACGAGAAGCAGGCTAATAGCAATCAGACTCGCACCGTTACCACTCCCGCTGTACGCGGCCGCATCCTCGACCGCAATGGCGTGGCGCTTGTCCAGAACCGTCCCTCACTTGCTGTCGTGGCCTACCGCGACCTTGCCGAGGATGAGGTTCTGGTTCGCCATCTTGCCAACGTGCTTGGAATGCCTTATGTGGCGGTCCTTCGCAATATTCAGGACAATACAGAGGGCGCTCAGAGCCTGCATACCATCGCGACGGACGTCCGTCGCTCCACGGTTGCCTATATCAAGGAACACGCCGGCGAGTTCCCGGGCGTCAAGATTGCCGAGCGTACCGAGCGCCAGTATCCATACGGTGAGACGGCATGCCATATCTTGGGCTATACCGGCACCATTACCTCCGAGCAGCTCGAGGCCCAGAATAAGAAAACCTCTGGCGATGATAATGCTTCTGCTGGCAAGATTACGTACCAGTCGGGCGATATCGTGGGCCAGGCGGGTGTTGAGAGCTACTACGAAAACCTGCTGCAGGGTATTCGTGGCGAGCAGACCGTCAAGGTCGATGCCTCGGGCAATGTGACCGGTCAGGCCGGCGCCGTACCCGCAAAGGCCGGCTCTGACATTAAGCTCACGCTCGACCTTAAGATCCAACAGGCCTGTGAGGCGGCACTGGCGAGCGCTATCGAGCTTGCCAAGACCACTGGCTACAGCAATGCCGGTAACGGCGCCGTGGTGTGTCTCGATCCCAACAATGGCGAGATCCTGGGCATGGCGAGCGAGCCCAAGTTCGATCCGTCCGTCTTTATCGGCGGCGTCTCAAATGACGTGTGGACCGAGCTCAATGATGACAAGGGTTCGCACCCGCTGCTCAACCGCGCCATTAGCGGACAGTACATGTCGGCCTCGACCATCAAGCCGCTCTCGGCGCTGGCCGGTCTTGAGTTTGGAACCTACACTTCAACGCAGACAACCAACTGCACGGGCTATTGGACGGGCCTGGGCAAGGCTTGGGGCAAGCGCTGCTGGCTGACGTCTGGCCACGGCACCATGACGCTGCAGTCGGGTATCGCCAACTCGTGCGACCCCGTCTTCTACGACATGGGCAAGGCGTTCTTTTATGACGAGCAACATCCCGAGGGCCTGCAGGAGGTCTTTCGTCGCTGGGGTCTAGGCAAGACCTGCGGTATCGATCTGCCGAGTGAGGGCGCGGGCCGTATTCCCGATGCCGAGTGGAAAGAGTCGTACTTCACCGACGCATCTGCCGAGGACCGCAAGTGGAATGCCGGCGATATGACCAACATTGCCATCGGTCAGGGTGACATCCTGGTGACGCCCCTGCAGATGGCGTGCGCCTATATGGGTCTTGCCAACGGCGGCAAACAGTACGTGCCTCACGTATTTTTGTCTGCCGTGTCGCGCGATGGCGACGGCGATGCCTATAAGTACAATGGCAAGGGCAAGAAGAAGCGCCTGGAGGCCAAGATCAACAGCGATTCGGATTTGGCTCTTGTTCGCAACGGCATGCACGACGTGATTTACACGGCATCGACGTCCCTGGCGGCGCACTTTGGCACCCTGACGCCGCAGGTAT
This sequence comes from uncultured Collinsella sp., assembly GCA_902494935.1. GTDB lineage: Bacteria > Actinomycetota > Coriobacteriia > Coriobacteriales > Coriobacteriaceae > Collinsella. Next base: position 3,772 of record CABUVH010000063.1, on the reverse strand, counting down.
ACGGCAAGTCGGGCACGGGCGAGAAAAGTGGCGAGGACGAATACGCGTGGTTCTGCGCCTATGCACCGGCCGATGATCCCAAGTATGTCATCGCTACCGTCCTGGAGCAGGGCGGCGGTGGCTCAGATACCGCGATGCATGTCGTGCGCGACGTGCTCGGCGTGATTTATGACGAGCCCGATACCTCTTCGGCCTCGGGCGATTCTTCGGTTCGATAGGAGGTTGCGATGGATTTTTCTCCGGCGGATCTGTTCCGTTCAACCAAGACCGGCTCTCGCAGCAGCCTGGACCGCGTCAACAAGCAACTTTCGGCCTCGCGCGGCACGTTTCGCCAAAAGGTGCATATCGGTGTGCTCGTGGCTACTGTGGCGCTCGTCGCCTACGGTGCCATCATTATCTGGTCGGCTTCGCAGTTTAAGGCCGATGCATCGTTTTCACGCCATCTTCTGGGAATTGGCATCGGGGCGGTGCTGGCGGTGCTGGTCTGGCGTACCGACCTGCGCGGTATTTCCAATTTCTCGACGGCGTTGCTCGTCATCGACCTGATCGTGATCTTCTCGCCCAAGATTCCGGGTCTGTCCTATACGGGCGGTCTGGGCATGACGGGCTGGATCAAGATTCCCGGTATCGGCTTGACGTTCCAGCCGGTTGAGCTTGCCAAGCTCATCACCATCTTCTTTATTGCTACGCTTGGTTCGCAGTATAACGGTCGCATCGATACCGTTCGCGACTACGTCAAGCTCTGCGGCATGCTGTCCATTCCGTTTTTGGCCGTCGTTGCCATGGGTGACCTGGGCTCGGGCCTGGTCGTGCTGGTTTCGGGCGCCATCGTCATCTGCATGAGCGGTGCACGCCGCGAATGGGTGCTGTCGACCCTGGCCCTGCTCGTGGGCCTGGTGGCCCTCGTCCTGGCGCTTGATTCGGTCTTTGATTCGTTGCTCGGCCACGATGTGCTCATCAAGCAGTATCAGATGAACCGTCTGACGGTCTTTATCGACCCCGATAATGCCGATTCGGACGATGCCTACAACCTGCAGCAGTCGCTTATCGCCGTTGGCTCGGGCGGCTTCTTTGGTAAGGGCCTGGGGCATGCGACGCAGTCGGCCGGCGGCTTTCTGCCTGAGTTCCACACCGACTTCGTCTTCGCCTTCCTGTCCGAGACCTTTGGCTTTTGCGGTTCCTTTTTGCTCCTGTGCCTCTACGTGCTGCTGATCTTTTCGACGATTCGCGTCGCCTTTAAGTGCGAGTCGCTGTTTTTGCGTCTTTCGTGTGTGGGCATCGTTGGCATGTGGGCGTTCCAGACTTTCGAAAACATCGGCATGTGCATCGGCATGATGCCGATTACCGGTATTCCGCTACCGTTTATTAGCTTCGGTTCGTCTTCGATGATGATTCAGCTGCTGACGGTGGGTATCGTACAATCCATATGGCGGCATCGTTCGGGCGCCGCGTAACCGCTGGAGGGGTTTGCCATGAAAATTCCCGTAGATAAGCTGACCCGCGCTTTTAAGATGGGCGCGTCCGTTAAGAAGGATTCCGATACACCTGTGCGCGTCTCGGTCTATCTGGATTCGTCCGCCTCGCGCTTTCTGGCCGAGACGGTGCGTGACGCCTTTGTGCCGCAGACGACCTCGGGCATTGTGCGCGTCGAGCGTCTGGGGGAGGAGCGAATTGCTCCAAAGACCGATACCGATGTGGTACTGGTGCTCTCGTGTGGTTCCGATCGCTTGGAGAGTGCCGTGCAGGAGCTCGTGATCGCCGGCGCGCCCGTGTGCGTGCTTGCCGAGTCTGCTGTGGAGGTGCCGTTTATCGAGGAGTCCACGCCCATGCTCGGCGTGGTAGCGGCAACCGATAAGACGTATCTGCTCGAGACGCTTGCCCGCTGGATTCTCGATCGCACCGACAAGGAAACGGCTTTTGCGGCGAACTTTGCCTTCATGCGCATCGCTGCGGCCAATCGTATCATCACCTCGTGCGCGCTCACCAATATGGCGACCGGTGCGCTGGTGTTTTTGCCGGGCGCCGATTATCCCGTTATGGCGCTGGCGCAGGTGGGCATGCTCTTTGAGCTCGCTGCCGTCTTTGGACGCGGCATTAAGCCCGAGCGCGGCTACGAGGTCGCGGGCGCGCTTGCCGGCGGTCTTGTGATCCGAGCGGTCACCCGCGCACTTGTCAAGCAGACGCCGCATATTGGGTTTGCCGTCAAGGCGCTCACTGCTGCCGCGGGCACCTATGGCATGGGCCGTGCGCTCGTTTCGCTCTACGAGCGCGATGTCGACTACAGCCGTGCCAACGAGGTGGTCACTGCCACGTTCTCCCGCGTTCGCGATCTGGTGACCACGGTCGCGGGCGCTACCCGTCCTATGGCGTCCTATCAGGACGCATCAGATCTCGCTGCTTAGGGGTTTTCCGTTGCGCGTTGCATACCAAGACTGTTTTCATTTAATTGAGCCGTTGCTCGCCAAGGTCGAGAAGCCGAGTCGCTATATCGATCACGAGTGGGGCACGCTTTCCAAGGCCGATGCCGACTACCGTTGCTGCCTGATCTACCCGGATGTGTACGAGGTCGGTCTGCCCAACCAGGGTATCGCCATCCTCTACAACATCCTTAACCAGGCCGAGGGCATCTCCTGCGAGCGTGGCTATGTGCCGTGGCCCGATATGGGTGACGCTATGCGCGAGGCGGGCATTCCGCTGCTCTCGCTTGAGGGTGCAGCGCCGGTCGCTTCGTTTGATATCGTCGGTCTGCATGTGCCGCACGAGATGGCGGTGACGAACTTCCTCGAGGCACTCGACCTCGCTGGCATTCCACTGTTGGCGGCCGACCGAGGCGAAGACGACCCTATCATCATCGCCGGCGGCCCCTCGGTGTACAACCCCGAGCCGTACGCGGCCTTCTTCGATGCCATCCTCATCGGTGAGGGCGAGGAATCGCTGCTCGAGACCTGCCAGCTGCATCGCCGCCTGCGTGACGAAGGGGTCCCGCGCGCGCAGATTGTCGAGCAGCTTGCATCCATTGCCGGCAACTACGTGCCATCGCTCTATGAGGTTCGTCACGACGAGCCCTGCTCGCCGCATGGCTACACCGTGCCGCGTGAAGGCAAGGATGCGCCGACCGTGGTCTACAAGCGCGTCGTCGAGGATTTCGGCGCCACGAATCCGCTGTCGCAGTCGTGCGTGCCCTATGCGCAGCTGGTTCACGACCGCCTGTCTATCGAGATCCTGCGCGGCTGCGCCCGCGGCTGTCGTTTTTGCCAGGCCGGCATGACGTATCGTCCGGTGCGCGAGCGCTCGGCCGACCAAATCGTCTCGTCGGTGATTCAGGGTCTGGAAAAGACCGGCTATGACGAGGTGTCGCTGACCTCGCTCTCCACGACCGACCACTCCTGCATTCGCGACGTGCTCGGCAGGCTCAACCGTCGCCTGGAGGATACGGGTATTCGCGTGTCTATTCCGTCGCAGCGCCTGGATTCGTTTGGCGTGGATATGGCCGAGTCGGTTGCCGGCGAAAAGAAGGGCGGCCTGACGTTCGCGCCCGAGGCCGGCAGCCAGCGCATGCGCGACATCATTAACAAGAACGTGACCGAGGAGGACCTGGACCGTGCGGCCAAGGCCGCCTTCGAGGCCGGCTGGAACCGCATGAAGCTCTACTTTATGATGGGCCTTCCCGGCGAGCGCGACGAGGACATCGTGGCCATCGCCAATCTGGCCGATCACGTGCTGGAGCTCGGTCGTTCCGTGGTGCCCAAGGCTCGTCGCGGCTCGATCTCGG